>CAZZFH010000067.1:0-9128 GCA_964653295.1 uncultured Candidatus Bathyarchaeia archaeon
CTAGCCCTGATGCTGTAGGGGCTGCGTATGATATGATTGTCTCGCGGGGTGCTGTGCCTGTCTCGCCGCCTGAGATGATGCCTTGGGGCAGGATGACTGCTTTCTTTGCTGACCCAGATGGAAACATCCACGAACTCTACAGTCTCAGACCCGGAGAAGAAATCTAGCCTATCTGGCAGGTGTTTAATATCCCTTTTCCCAACGATATACGATTAGTTTGAAATCTGCGTTAATGGTATGGGGAGGCTGGGCTGGTCACGAGCCCAAGCAATGCGTTGATATCATCGCGCCATGGCTCGAAAAACAAGGATACACAGTCGAGGTATCAGATACCATTGACTCATTCATCGATGGAGAGAAGCTGAAGAAGCTGGACCTGATAATACCTGTCTGGACCCAGGGAGAAATCACCCGGGAACAGGAAAGAGGTTTGCTTGAGGCAGTGAAGAGTGGTGTGGGTATCGCTGGTTGGCATGGTGGCATGGGGGATAGCTTCCGCTGGTGTGTAGAGTACCAGTTTATGGTTGGTGGGCAGTGGGTTGCTCATCCTGGTAATATCATTGATTACCGCGTTAACATTACAGACCATAAAGACCCAATCACCAAGGGGCTAGAGGATTTTGATATGCACAGCGAGCAGTACTATATGCACGTTGATCCCAAGGTCAAGGTCCTAGCTACTACAACCTTTGGCGGTGAGCATGCGCCTTGGGTTGAAGGAACAGTAATGCCAGTAGTCTGGAAGACCAAGTATGGATCAGGTCAGGTATTCTATACCAGTCTGGGGCACGTTGCAAAGGACTTTGATGTACCACAGGTGAAGACCATCGTCCAGCGTGGTATGCTCTGGGCATCAAAATAGGTGAAAAAAATGAAGCCAGTGAAAGTAGGTCTCGTTGGCTGCGGGTTTATCAGCGGAATCTATCTGGAGAACAGCAAGCTCTTCCAGAGCTTTGATGTGGTAGCTTGCAGCGACCTTATTCCTGAGCGCTCAAAGGGAAGAGCAGAGGGGTTCAATATCCCAAAGGTCTGTACCACTGAAGAGCTGATGGAAGACCCTGAGATCGAGATGGTGCTAAACCTGACTACCCCTAACGGACACTATGATGTAGCCCAACAAGCAATCACACATGGTAAATCCGTATACAATGAGAAACCGCTCGCCATCGAGTTAGAGAATGGAAAAAAGCTGGTTGAATCAGCAAAGAAAGCTGGCGTACTCCTTGGTGGTGCCCCTGATACCTTCCTCGGCGGGGGAATACAGACCTGCAGGAAACTCATCGAGGATGGAATAATAGGTGAACCCATTGGGGCAACAGCATTCATGACCTGCCCGGGGCATGAGAGTTTGCACCCTGACCCCGAGTTTTACTACAAGAAGGGTGGGGGCCTATGTTTGATATGGGGCCATATTACTTGACAGCCCTTGTGAACCTGCTGGGGGGCATTATGCAGGTGAAGGCTTCTACAAAGATTACTTTCCCTGAGCGGACTATTACCAATGAGCCCAAGTTTGGTACAAAGATCAAGGTTGATGTGCCGACTCATGTGGTTGGTATTATGGATTTCCAGAGCGGAGCCACCGGGACTATCATCACGAGCTTTGATGTCTGGGGTGCCCAGTTACCACGTATCGATATATACGGTACCTTGGGCTCTTTGAGCGTACCCGATCCCAATACCTTCGGGGGGCCTGTCCAATTGTATCTACCTGAATATAAGGAGTGGCGCGATGTTCCCCTGAGCCACGGATATACTTTCAACAGCAGGGGGCTGGGCGTAGCGGATATGGCCAATGCTTTGCGATCAGGGCGTCCTCACAGGGCTAATGGTGATTTGACCTATCATGTTCTTGAGACGATGCATGCCTTCCACTCTGCTTCTGATAAGGAGAAGACGGTGAAAATATGGAGCAAGGTAAAGAAACCAGACCCCCTGCCCCCTGGATTGATAAATGGATACCTGGATCCTTAGTTTCTACTCTTTATTCCTTTTACCGCGCCTTCCACGAGCTTCAAGGTTGATCTAAGACCAATCTGCTCTGTGTCCATGGCTCCCGGGTATGATGCGAGTCCCAGCGTCTTTACCTTGGGGTGCTTGAACATGGTCTCCAGTGTCTTTGAGAGCTCAACAGCGGTTGATCCATTCTCTACAGGGGTATTATGTCCGGGCATCTCAGATGTGTCAAGTACATCAAGATCAATGTGGATGTAGATTAAATCTGTGAGCGCAGCTAGGCGATTGATCTCCCTCTCAATCACAGTTGACTGGGTTCTCACATCATCAACAGTGATCTGGGGTATCCTGTGCTTGTCGATTAGGTACTGCTCCCCGGGGTCGGTGTCCCTTACCCCCAGCATGGTGATATAGCTCATGGGTAGAGGAGGCTCAAGCCCACAGGTGCGCCTGATGTGGTGAAGACATAACCCAGTGGAGACCGCTACTGGCATACCTCCAGTCATCCCGCTGAGGCTAGTCTCAGGTGTATTGAAATCTCCATGGGCGTCCATCCATATGAGCCCAACTTTGAGGGGTGAAAACCTTCCCTTGGCTCTTTGGTGTCCCGCTAGCATGCCCATTAGCTGGTTGCAGTTGCTTAGGAGCCCTATTGGGAATATGTCTCGCTGGAGCATGGATGCTATGTGGTCTGCTGTATGGTTGCTCGCTAACGCCATACGGAAACGAGCACCATATGCCTTCTCCTCTTCCATTGTGAGTTCTGCTTGAACATTCTCGACTATTTCACATCCTAGTTTCTCCAAGAGGGGGTAAAGTCCCCCTTTCTCTATCATGGCTGGGCTGGGATCTCTCTCGACTGCCCCAAGCTGCCCATTGTGGATGTTTTTCGCTATACCTACCTTGAGTTTACTCATACCAAGACGGGTAGTTCAATGGATATAAGGCTAAACATTGATGAGCACAACGGCGATCAATGTAAGAAGAATCCCCGCAACATTGACCTTCGAGACCTTTTCCTTAAACAAGACAATAGCAGCCAAGGAGACCATAAGCAATGAACCCGCGCTACTCACGGGGAAAACAATTGCACCCGGTAAGGTGGTTAACGCCAATAAGATGCTCCTGTTGCTGAGCATGTTGAATACACCTACGCCGAACCCATAGGCTGCGTCTTTTCGTTGTATATTGCCCCTGTTTCTCCAAGCGAAGGGGGATACCAGTATGGCTGCTGAGATAAATATGGCAAGAAAGAAGAAGTTCTTCTGTGCCGCGTATCCGCTCTGCACCAATATCTTTGATGATAACTGACTGAAACCCACCACCATTATGGTGAATATTATCATGGGTAGAATCTCTTTATCTATCTCCAGTTTCTGCATAGGCTTGGCTGCGAGCAACGGCAAACTAGTAACTGCGAATAGTATCCCGATGAATTGGAGCGATGTTATGGTCTCCCCGTAGACGAATACACTGACAGCGATGGGGATCAACACCGCTAATTGTATCATGGAGGCTGTGATGGCTGCCCCTCTTTTTCCCATGAGGGTGAGATTCATGTACATACCAATCGTATATGTTAACCCCGTCAAAGCGCCGAGCCCAAGGGTAAACAACGAGACCTCATGAGACCCATTCATCAACACTATTATGCCCATCAGGACCGCTGCGGTGATATAGTTGCCCTGTATTACCCCCCAGAGCGTCTTTGTCTTGAGGGTTGAGTACCGCATTATGAGGCTTAGACAGGTGATTGATATTGTAGCTATAATTACAAAGATCATGAATACCGCACAATCATGAGCCGTCTATAAAACCATTACTCTGGATGATCTAATTCTTGGCTCGCTCCGATAGATAACTGTGCCACAGTATCCTCGCAGCCACTGAACGCCAAGGTCTCCAGTTCTCCGCTATCCTAGCTGCTTCTGTTTTGTCTGGGACCTTATCCAGTTGGTATACTTCCTTCATTGAAACGAGCAGGGCTAGGTCCCCCTCTGGCCATACATCGGGGCGAAGCAGAGCCATCAAGAGGTAGATGCTAGCAGTCCATGGTCCGATTCCCTTCAAGCTTGTTAACGCCTGCATTATCTCTTGGTCATTCTTTTCTCTTAGATCATTCAAGTCTAATTCCCCAGAGCTCAAGGCTTTTGCTAGGATTCTGCAGTATCTTGTTTTTTGTCTGCTGAACCCTATGGTTTTGAGTTTCATGTCGCTGAGTCTTAGAAAGTGCTCTGGGGTTAATGGGTTGATGGCTTCGAGTAGTTTGTTGTATGCTGCTTGTGCTGAGGCTAGTGAGACTTGTTGTTCTAGGATTATCTTTACGAGTGCTGGGAACCCGGGTTCTCTGTCCCATAGTGGTGGTGGTCCGTGTTTCTCGACGACCTTGTGTAGGTATGGGTCTCGGTTTGTGAGTTGTTTGACTGCTGTTTGTAGTTTTTCGTCGTCGAGCATGTTGGGTATTGGGTTTTCTCTGCTTTAAAGTATATTTGGTATACCAATTGGTTACTAATTGTGATACTTGCTATCAATAAATATATATAATAAATGTGGTTATATGGACACTATAAGGTGACTATCTGGTGTCCACAATCAAGATTGATGACGAGTTAAAGCAGGAGCTAACTCGCATCCAATCCAAATACCAGAGCGATAAATCACCCAGCTACAACGAAATAGTAAGAAACGCCGTAAAAACACAGGAACTAACACCAATCCTACTCCAGTACCTCTACGCAAAAATGGAGAACTGGAACCCATACGATGTACTAAGTTGGTTCTACGAGGAAAAACAAAAACCCATGGATAAGACGCTGGTTGAGGCATACGCCGAGTTGATCATGGAGACTGAGAGGCCTTAGGGGGAGCAATATTGGAGAATCTGAGTCAAATTTGGAAAGATGAGCCCCTCAGGGGTTTAAAACAGCTAGAGCCAAGGGAGTTATCATATTATAAGCCTGACTTCGAGGTGCTGAATCTCGCGCTCAAGATCTTGTATCATATAATGGGAGGAAAAGCTTAGGCGCCCCTCTCTCCAATTTTTTCCACATTTGTTTAAGTAGACATTAAAAGTCGCCATCTAAATCGAGTCTTGTCCCATGAAGCGACAAATAATCATCGTAATCGCAGTTCTAGCAATCGCCTCTTTAGGGTTAAGGTTTCTTGCCAAGGGCAATGATTCTGTGGTTCTCTCTGAGTTTGAGGTTGCTACCTTTGCAGGTGGTTGCTTCTGGTGTATGGAGGCAGCTTTTGAGGCTGTGGAAGGGGTAGCGGAATCTATCAGTGGGTATAGTGGTGGAATTGAGGTTAATCCAACATATGAGCAGGTCTCGCGTGGTGAGACTGGGCATCTGGAGGCTGTTCAAGTCTATTATGACCCTGATGTTGTCTCCTATGAGGAGCTTGTTGATGTTTATTGGAGGAACATTGATCCCACTGATGATGGGGGTCAGTTTTTTGACCGAGGTCGTCAGTACAAGACCGCTATCTTTTATCACGATGAATCACAGAGGGTCATCGCCGAGTCATCAAAGGAGAGGCTTGACGCTAGCGGTAGGTTTGATGCCCCTGTGGTGACAAAGATTTTGGGGTTCACGAGTTTCTATGAGGCTGAGGAGTATCATCAGGACTATTACAAGAAACGTGTGCTGAACTATGAGTTGTACTCCACTGGCTCTGGGCGAAAACAGTTCCTAGAAGAACACTGGGACGAGTAATCAAGCTCTACTTAGACTTCATTCAATACCACGTAACCATCCCTGCTGTAGCGCTCCATCAGAATTACAAGTATCGGGAACGCGATGAGGCTCCACTGGACAACAGGTATCCAGAAGAGGAGATCAGGGTTGATCTCCCAGATATAGCCCCCGATGACTGGGCTCGCTATCCCGATGAGACCAGCTATCAGGCTCTTGAGCCCCATATAGCTGCCCCTGACCTTCTGGGGTATGGCTTCTTGACTGTAGGCATCCATACCAACATATAGACAGCCTTCTAGGCTTCCAAGAACACTCACCATGACCAATAATACTGGTAGGCTCGTTGGGGTCATTACCAGCAGTAGTCTGCTTAGTATGCCGAATATGTGTCCAATGTATGCGGTTTTCTTGCGTCCATATTTCTCGGTTAGGTTGGCGAGGGGTATGCTGAAGAATATGTCTATGAATGGCTCTGCGACTCCTATCCAGCCGAAGATGATGAGTGTGGCTGTCTTGATGTCTATCTGGTAGATGCCTCTGAATGGGCTTATCATCATCATGACGAATAATGTGGATATCTCGCTTAGCAGAAGGAGCTTCACCCATATTGGGCTATCGAGGACTGCTTTGATGCCATCCAGTGGGTTTGTGGAGTGTTTTTCGCGTTCAATCTTCACCGGCTCAAGGTGCCTGTAGACAATGTACAGAATCACAATGTCAGCGAGGAAGAAGAGCAGAAACAGTGGGCGAATATTGTCAGCCGACTCCAATCCACCAAAATAGTTGATGGCTAAAGCGATAAGCATGGGTGAAGCCACTCCAGCTAACGCTGTTATGGTGCGGTGAAATCCTAGACCAGAGACCCTATTGGTGTCATCCATGGAATCGATATCGATGATCATCTGGCTTGGAAACTGGATGCTCAGGGCTGCTGTATAGACCAGCATCATGGCTAGGTATGTCCACCAGTTTCCCGTAAAGTATAGTCCAATGAAGGCTGGTAGGCTTAGTATGAAGCTGATGAAATAGATGCGCCTGATGTCCGTTGAGCGGTCAATGAACAAACCACTTGGCACAGCCAGCAAAAGGCTCAAGAGGCTCTGGATGCCGTTGACGTATCCAATCTGTACCGCTGAGGCTCCTAGCCTGCTGAGGAAGATACTATCGTAGCCTCCCATGCCTCTTTCCAGTGGGCGTCTTCCGCTGA
The DNA here is from genome assembly GCA_964653295.1 of uncultured Candidatus Bathyarchaeia archaeon. Classification (GTDB taxonomy): domain Archaea; phylum Thermoproteota; class Bathyarchaeia; order TCS64; family TCS64; genus RBG-16-57-9. The sequence continues at coordinate 6,862 of CAZZFH010000067.1, forward strand.
ACATGGTGAGGCTGTCTCTAGCTATCATTACCTTGTAGTTTGTCTTCTGTGTTCGCCAGAACTTTTTCATCTCAGCGATTATGCCCACGGGTATCCCGCATGAAGATGTCTACTTAGATATGAATGGATCGAAACACAGGGGTGTAGACGAACAAAGGAATAAACAGCCCTCGTATGTTAAAATGAGCCATTTTAGAGCCTATTTATGATCCTGATCTATACCAAAACGTACACAATAACCGGGTAATCATAGCAATAATAGGTGAAAAGAGTAGACTAGAATGCTGTCTCCTTGATCTCGACACTCCTCTTCCCATGCTCCTTGAAGACCTTCTCAACGAACCGGTGATCAGCTCCAAGCTTCTCCATAGGTATCACACCCTTTCCCTTGATTCCACCATCAACTAGTATACCCGCGACAATAGAAGCAGTATAGGCAGTGGTCCTCGCCATAGCCGATACTCCTGATGTGTGGTCATGATACTCAAGTACATGATACCTGTACCCCTTCTTTTTCCCATCTTTTACACCCGAGACCTCGATCATCATAGCCAAGATATCCCCTATCTCTGGCTTTGTGAGGCTCTTCTCAAATATCCTAGCGGAGACCAGTTTAGGCATCACCTCTTTACCTTGAACCATCACAGGCTCCTCACCGAAGAAACCCAGCTCCCTCAGAAGTTTGACCTTCTCAACATGACCCGGGTATCTGAGGGTCTTCTCGTATAGGTTCTTGGTATCTGGGAAAGATTGGACAAGGGTCCTGAGCCCATCCGTATAGAATGACTCAAGGGTTCCTACCCCGGGGAATTCTATGTTCTCCAGTCCGCTCAGCGCTGGAACCTGTGTCATTCTCCCATCCTTGATGATTGAGACATCCCTGATGTACTCATCGATGAGACCATCAGCACTCCAAGTGATAGTATATCCCAGTGGTGGGACCTCTGTTTCTGGGATTCCCCCCACCATGATCTTTGCCTCCTCAACCATATCCAGTTTTGATGAACCATAACCTACTAGCATATTGGAGAGACCCGGAGCCACCCCACAGTCTGGTATAATGGTTATCCCTGCTTTTTTCGCTGCCTCATCCAATGTTGTAGGGTCTTCTGGGGTGAATGAGACGTCTACCATGTTTTTCCTTGCATCGACTACTGCTTTCAATGCGTTGAAACCATAGTCTCCGGGGAGTGCTCCCATTACAAGATCGTATTCTCTCAGGGTATTGACCATTGAACTGTGATCTGTTGTATCAAACCGTACAGCGTCTGCGTTTATTGCGTCAGCCGCTTTTTTGGCTCTACTGATATCTATATCACTCAGGGTGATTTCTGCTCCCCTCTTGGAGAAATCCAGCCCCATGACTGATCCTATCTTACCGGAGCCAAGAACAATTATCTTCAATTTAACACCAGATCATAATGGATTGAATCATTACAATAGTTTTACGCACAAATAATGATATACAGAAAATAAGAAAAAAATAGGAATTTAATTTTGCATGCCGGGAGGATTGTATCCCAGTACCTCAGGATACCAGATAACCTCACCAGTACCGCTCTGATAGACACCATAGCAGACATTGTCCACCTCGCCTTCAGAGTTCTCACCATAGCCCCAGATTAGATAATCTGAGCCATACCTGTCTCCATCATCGTTAAGGCGACACCATCCGCTAGCTCCCCAATAATTGTAGGCAATATCATCAATTACTGGTACAACATCAGTTGCTTCAATACTCTGTGTCTCTAGAACCGCAGTCGCAATGATCCAGCTGATATCGTATGTAGTTGTTACATAGTATCCTGGCTGTTGTCCAACGATTGAACGATATCTCGCGTCAAGATCATTGTACTTGTCAGATTCACCTGGAGATGCATTTGTACTGAATATTTTCAGGTGGTTTGCCGGCTCTGTTGCGTCGTCTATCATCTGCTGGACGAGACTTGTGCTGTCACAGCCAAACCATTTCACACCATAAACATTGGGGAAATCAGGTGCCTGTGTCACCATTGTAACGGATCCACTTGTGGCTACCAAGATAACACCTACGTGCTCTTGACCGTATTCTTCAACTGCATCCTTCGCTATTCCATCAGCGATAGCCAAGTAGTTACTGAACTCAGTAGACTCCACAGCGTACCTGATTTTCTCAAGTACAACGCCTCCCCTACTCTCGTATTCTGTCGCGAAGATATTGTATACTCCATCGCCATATGCATCAGCAGTCTGCATAATAATCACGGCCTCAATGCCGTAACTTGTTA
>CAZZFH010000068.1:0-9102 GCA_964653295.1 uncultured Candidatus Bathyarchaeia archaeon
CTGGTTCGTCCCAATCCGTATTATGTATAACAAACACTGTATGATCATTAGCATCGTAAATTATTTAATACGGTAACCCTGTTCAGAGTCGAGTAGAGTTCTATGAGAATGGTCTTGCTAGGCCCCCCGGGTTCAGGGAAAGGCACAAGGGCGCACATAATCTCGGACCTATACGGTATCCCGGTTGTAACCACAGGGGATATGCTTAGAGAAGCTGTAAGGGATGAGACCGAGTATGGGAAGATTGCTGGGAAATACATGAGCACGGGCGACTTGGTGCCAGACAAGATTGTGAACGGTATAGTCAGGGAGCGTATGATGAAGCCCGATGTACAGGATGGCTTCATTCTTGATGGTTTCCCCCGGAGCAAGACCCAAGCAGACGCATTGGACGAGATATTGGATGATCTTGGGATAGAACTCACCCATGTACTATACATTGTATTGTCTGATGAGGTAATCATTCAACGCCTCAGCAAACGCAGGAGTTGCCCAAAATGCGGAGCAGTATACCACCTCGAATCAGCGCCCCCAAAGCAGAAAGGCGTCTGCGATGTCTGCGGCGTCCAGCTAATACAGAGAGATGATGATAAAGAAGAGGTAATCCGACATAGGCTTGAGGTTTACAGGGAGCAGACAGAGCCACTGCTGAAGAGGTACGGCAACAGGGGTCTTATAGTAGAGACCTCTGGCGAGGTAGCCATGGATGAACTCCGAGCACACCTCAAGGAACTATTAGGCTAGGTCTTGTAGCCAATCATTTTGAGGAAGCCTTTTCTCCACTCGACGCCTTTCTCGTCTTCAATGCCCTTGGGTTTACTGCCATCTATAACGCCCAAGATTCCTCTGCCTTGCTCACTCTCAGCGACCACAACCTGCAGTGGGTTGGCTGTGGCTGCGTATATTGTGCATACCTCTGGGACGGCTTTCAGTTGGGTTAATACGTTGATGGGGTAGGCTCCCTTCATCACTATGTTGAAGCTGTGACCACAACCCAGCTTGAGGGCGTTCTCTGATGCTATCTTCTTTAAATCCTCATCGTTGCCATCAAACCTGATTAGGCAATCACCCGATGCCTCGCAGAAGGCTAATCCGAACTTGATGCCTGCTGCGCTGCTCGCCAGTGCCTCGTATATGTCTTCTACGGTCTTGATGAAGTGGCTTTGCCCTAGTATGAGGTTGGACTCCTCTGGTACTGTCATATCCACTAGTTTTAGCTCCATATCAATCAAGATTGATCATGGGATGCAACTATAAATCGATTCCAGTCGCACCACGTAAATATCAGGATTGATCTGGGTTAAATGTGAGAGACAAGAATGCCACCCCACCCGATGACTTCGGGGAAAACATCACAGGCTGGCACAACCTTCTCGGCTGGGGAGACGGCGATGAGAGTGTTGCCCCATATGTGCCTACTCCTATGGGGGTCGTGAGGACTATGCTTGAGTTAGTTGAGGCAGGTCCGGGGGATACTGTTATTGATCTTGGTTGTGGCGATGGACGTATTCTGGTGATGGCAGTTGAGGTGTTTAACGTGGATAGAGCCATCGGGTATGAGTTGAATAGGTATCTTGTCGAGACAGCAGAGAATAATATTCATGACAAGGAACTCGATGATAAGATCGAGGTTGTAAACGGTAACTTTATGGAAGCTGACCTGAGCCCAGCCTCAATAGTGACTTTGTACTTGACTACTACTGGGAACGCGAAGCTGAAGCCCAAGTTCATTGATGAGCTCAAGGAGGGTACGCGGATTATCAGTCATGATTTCCCTATTATGGACTGGGTGACAACCACACCTGATAATGAAGCCATCAAGTTGGGCACCCACAAGATATTCAGCTATAGGATGCCAGAAGCATATACAACCAAGATAGAAACAGCAGAGAAACCAACAGAAAGCAGATGGAACAGGATAAAGAAAATCTTGGATAGATTATAGAAAAGAAGGAACTAATCCTTCCAGAGCCCTAAGGCTAGGGCGATTATAGCCATCCTTGCATAAATGCCGTGTTTTACCTGTCTGAAGTACCACGCGTTGGGCATATCATCTACATCTGTGGTGATCTCATTGACCCTAGGCAAGGGGTGCATTATTACAACATCCTTCTTACCGTTATCAACGATCATCTTCTTGTCCATAATGTAGCTGTTCTTCACCTTGTCATAATCCTCCTGTGTGGCGAATCTTTCACGCTGCACACGAGTCATATAGACAACATCCAGCTTGGGCATGGTAGCTGGAAGATCACTAACCTCGACTACCTTGATCTTGTCCTTGACCTCATCGATGACCTCCTTCTTCATCTTCAACGCATCAGGAGCGATACAGTAGACAGTCACATTGTAGTTGCGCAAAGCCTTCAAGAGGCTGTGGACGGTCCTACCATTCTTCAGGTCACCCACCATACCAATGGTCAAGCCATCGATCTTACCCTTGGCGTACCTTATGCAGTGAAGGTCCAGCATGGTCTGGGTTGGATGCTCCCAAGTACCACTACCACCATTGATGTAAGGCACCTTTGCAACCTTCTTTGCTCTTAGCGCTGCGTCGTTATCTGGATGCCTCATAGCGATAACGTCAACATAGTTGCTGATTGTGCTGATGGTGTCCTCGAAGGTCTCTCCCTTCTTGGCGCTGCTGGTCATGGGGTCTGCGACTGTTGTCACTGATCCGCCTAGCCTGAACATGGCTGTCTCGAAGCTGAGCCTTGTCCTTGTGCTGGGTTCGAAGAACATGCTGCCCAAGACCTTGCCTTTGGCCAAGTCACAGCCTGTCTTCTCAAGATCGACCATTTTATCTGCTACGCTGAGGATGTAGTCGAGTTGTTCTCGGCTGTAATCCATCATGCTAATGAAATGTTTATTTTCGAAATCTGATGCTTTAACCAAACTTCACACCGTATCCTAGAGTACCTCATGTACCATATTTCTCTTTTACCATTTTACAGATGTTTTCTTGTACAAATAACATACACTAGCTTAGTTTATGGAATAGAAATCTACAACAATAAAATAGATAAACCGTGACCAGAGCACGAGCAATACTTGCGGATACAGAAAACACCAGACCTCCACAGCTGGAAAAAGATAGGAGAAATGCAGACAGCCCTAGGCAAAGAATTCACGCTCTACGAGTCCCCCGATGGCAAAAAAATAGCTCAAGTCGATAGCGACATGCTTATCCACATGATTATACAGGATGGAAAACCTGTCTATATGAGCCCAAAGGTTATTGATGCTCTGAAACGTGTAGCTGAGGTCAGGAGATATCTCAAAGATAAGGCTAAACGACCCAAGCTCTAACTTGGATATAACCCAATGTCCATTAGAAAGTCTTTGAGGCTACCCGTAATATTATACTCCTTTAACTGTTCGCGGGTCACCCAGACAGCGTCCAAGGCATCATCCATGGGTGTCATTACGCCACTCACAGGAGTAGCCAAATACTGGATAATGATAAAATGGTAAAACACCTCACCAGCCTCATCATGCTCGATCTTATCCACAACCCCAAGCCTTTCCTTGATCTCAATAACGAGACCCGTCTCCTCCAATGCCTCACGCTTGGCGGCGTCAGCTGCTAGCTCACCAACCTCTATCAACCCACCGGGTACAGACCATAACCCTTTGTCTGGGTTGGCAGCCCTCTGAATCAAGAGATACTTATCCTCTTGTTGTATGAGTATGCCTACACCAATTATCGGTCTATCAGGGTATTCTCGCTTGGGACCCATGAGGAATAACCGATCCCAGAGGGGTATAAGGCTAGTCCTGAGCAGGCTCTTGATTGGCAAGCTCCATATGGACGAACCTGCTCATGGGAGTACTCGCGCTTGATGCAGGATACAGCTCAGGAAGCACCTTGACCCAGATGGGAAACCTGCACTTCAAAGCAGTACCCTTGACAATAGCCTCACCGGGAGGCAAGTCACCGATAAGCTCAGCGAACTCTTTCCCCATGATCTCAGCAACCCTCGCCTTGTCAACATCCTCCAAGCCATGACAAATAATATTATTAGCACACTGGGTGACCACAGTCTTCTCAACCGTACTCAAACGCTGGGTTACAGCCCAAAGCCCCACACCATTGCGCCCACCATTGGTAGCAATCTCCTTGATAACCCCCAGCAGTTTTCCACGTGTCTCCTTGTCACCTAGCTCAAAGACCCCACGCTGGGGCGCATAATACATGGCTTCTTCCAAGACGATGACACAACCGAATTTACGGTTCTCAAGAGCCTCACTGAATATCTTTCGCAATACCTGTGAGACTACGAGATGTTTCTGAGACCAAGTATCCTTGCCCTGACTGAGATCCATTATCACCACATGCCGATCCTTCAACAAGTCAACAGGGTCAAGGGGCACCATATCCCTCTCAGGAATCAGCTTACTATTGCCCACAGCGTTGATCACCTGCTGCCTGTAGCTCTCGAACTCTTCTTCCTTCTTGTTGAACCCGAGTTTGTTCGGTTTAACCCATGTGAGGGCTTGTCGTAGGTTCTGCTTGGTAACGTTAGCTGCCTGAGCGTACAGTATCTTCAATGCATGGATGAGTATCTTGCTGTTCCACCAGGTCTTCTGCCACCCAAACTCGCCGATATAATCCTCCCAAGGGATAGCCCCCGGCTGGAAGAACCGGCTCCAAGGCACCTTCAAAGTCTTTTCTGGTCCAAGATGCCCCATCAGGCTGGTATATTCCCCATCCTTATCCACAATGAAGAAACGGACTGGTGGGTTGGTGTTGGCTGCCCTGCTTATCATGGATATCGTGGTTGTCGTCTTTCCTGTGCCTACTGCGCCGCAGATGAGGCATGACTGCCGGATCAAGCTGTATAGCCCTATCTCTACATCGAGATCGGTGCTGGGGTCATTGCCCAAGAGAATCCTCCAATCACCACTGGGCTTTGTGAATTGAGCGATGATATCCCGCTCAGCCAAAAAAACTGGAGTATTTGGCGTCAATGGATACCTGAGAGGACGAAGGCTACCGCTGTTATCCAGCCAACCCCATTGATAAGCGATAGCATGGAGAGTGCTGTCCTCGATATCATCAATGATCCTGCCCTCTCTGAGCATGGCTTCCTCGTATTCCCTGACTCGTTTATGGGGAAAGACCCGGGTTACCTGATAGACGACCGGCTGCCCATTCTTGGGGTGCTCAATATAGACTAGGTTGCCTTTCGCAAGCTCTAGATTTCTTAACATCAGTATGGTTATCTCGTTGATACCATACTCGCCGCTACTGCTGTAGGTGTGTCCTACCTTTATGCTCCCATCCAGTTTGCTTCCCCCCAGAAAGGCGCAAGTTGAGATATCTCACCACTGACCCTACCAACCCTGCTCAATGCCTCACTGTAAACATCAGCGATGAACCGTTTGGAGACCTTGACCTCCTCATCCGCCTTCACGATGGGCAAAGGTAACCCATTCCAGTAGCTGGTCGCATAGCAGTAGTTTGCCACCTGATCCAGTTCATCCAGACAATAAGCAGGTAGATCAAGCCTGATGGGTGGTGTCTGCCATTCCTTGCTAATACGTAGATAGCTACTGTATATCGGTGCCTCGATTGCGTCCATGATTGGGCTGCTACGTGTAGCCATCCTGAGCCCGGTCTTTGGGCTAAAGACCTCAGTTCGCTCACCCGCCTCCAATGCATGCAGCATGATGAAGCTATCAGTATACTCTGTCTCCCGCTCAAGCCCCAAGAAATGAACAAGATGACGAGCCGTGGGACGCTTCACCACCCCAGCAACCACGATATCCTGTTTGTGACACATCCGGAGCAAACGATTGACAGCATCTATCAGGCGTTGTCTATCTGCTTCTTCTCCAACCTTTGCCCACCAGTTGCTGAAGGCAAGAGGACCATCAATGAACACCACCTCGACATCAGGGTAATGCTCAATGTAGCCACAAGCGGTCTCATAGAGCATCGCCTCCCGCCTGATATCAACAAGGCTCCTAAAATGATTCATTGAGTCTCCATAGGGCTGGCTCAAGGATTCCGGCTGTAAGAAGAACCGCCTACCATAAGGAAATCCGTATGCAAGTGCTGCAATCACAGCATATTGCATAGAGGCAAGAGGTATTACCTGACTGCCAGCGTCTACCCCAAGTACCTGGACGTATTCTTCTATTTTTTTGAGTGGCGTTATCTCGAGTTCTTTTCTTATGATCTCTACTATCTTGTTGATCTTGGGTGTCTCGGAGAATACGTTCTCAGTGATCTCTGATAGTATGAGGTTTCTTAGGCTGAGACTTAGGTTGTTGATTGATGCTGGTGGTTTGATGGTTTGTTCTTGTATTGTTTTCTCTTTGATCGTCAGCATCTTGTTGTCTCTTTCCTTGCAACCTGTAAGTATGCAACACTTTTTTTCTTGGATATTTAAACCATACGGTTGTTTTGAGCGTAATTTCTGATAAACACTGTTTTATTTATATACTAAGAAATTATTGCGCTCTATAAATATGAATGAAAACGGGTTTTCCGACTTCGCCCCAAAAGTAAAGTTAAAAACACCTGACAACCCTATTTCATTCAGATAAAAATGTCAAACGAAATAAGCCTAAAAGACAGCGTTTTTCGCGAATTCCTCCAAAATCCAAGCCTCGGACCTAGCGAGATGACAAAAAAACTAGGAGCCAACTACAACTCAGTAAAAGCTGCTTTCGCCAAACTAGCGGAAGAAGGATACCTCGAGCGCCCCAGCAGAGGAACCTACGAACCCAGCATAGCGTTCATCCTCCTTGACCTAATGGACAGAGTAGCTGCCCTAGAGGAGCGTGTCAAAGCATAATGGTCGAGTGGGAAAAAATACTTGGCGATGTATCACCCACCACGAGCCAATTCAAGGTACTGGTATATCTTAGCTTCAAGGGAGCAGCCCAGCCATCAGACATCTCAAATGAAACAGGCATCGCAGCTGGTACAGTCAGACCCGCCCTACGAACCCTGCTGGACAAAGGATATGTCAAGCAGCAAGATGATGGCAGCTATCATAGCCTAGTCCCATTCACTGAGATCGTCTCACATTTATACTCGGTTGTCAAAAAGTAGTCGGGGTGACTAGAAGATATGAGTGCGGAAGAGTTTGAGGGACTCAAACGCGCAGAGAGCCAAAGAGACGTATTACTGTGTCTCGTGGAGAGCGGGGAGCCCATGTCCTCCCAAGATATCTCCCAAAAACTGGGAATCACTGTGAACGCGGTGAACATAGCCCTCTTCCAGCTCAATAAAAAAGACCTTGTGGACCGGGTGAGCAGGGGTATTTACAAGTACAAGTTAGGTCCAATACTCTTAACATTACTACGAGAGTACTTTGAGGAATAACCGTGGAGTCCAAGCTTGCCGAGATAGACCCAAGCACATCAGCCTTCAAGATCATCGTCTACCTGACATTCAAGGACAAGCCCATGAAACCCATTGAGATAGCAAAGGGACTAGGAGAAAACGGTAGCACTGTGCGAGCGAGACTCGCTGAACTCAACAAGCGTGGCTTGGTGGATAACACCAATGACGGTTATGTCTCGAACTTAACCTCGTATGATATCTTGATGAGGCTCTTCAAGCCCTAATCTAGGGTAATGAGCTTTCCAACCTTGCCCACATTCAATTGACGCATACCACGATAAACCTTCAGATACCCACCCTCAATACGCACCCTGTCACCCACAGCGCACTGCTTTATCTGCTCATTCCAGAGCATCAAGACCACATCATCAGTATCATCCTTGAGCGTAGCCTCCGTAACCATTAGATCCTGCCAACGACTACGACTCCGTACAGCCCGGGGAATAGCTTTCTCAATGATCTCTCCCTCGACCACAATCCTGCGGATATCACTGGAGAGCTCCTTGATAGAGGGCAGACTCAACTCCTCTAGGGTTTTCTGGTACCAGATATACGGCTCATCACCCTTTATCTCGCCCACACGAGAGAACCCATTCTTCTCAAGGAAACCCTGATTCGCTTTGTTCCACTTTATCGTGCCAACAGTCCAAGCACTAGCCTCACTGATCTCCATAAGCTTCTGTAAAGCAGCTGAGCCTATCCCTTTTCCCTGAAAATCAGAGTCCACAAAAACCCTGACAACCTCTTTTATCCCAAAACCATTATCCGAGACAACCAGACCACCGACAATAATCTCATCATACAAAATACTGTAGGTCTCCAGCTTCTCGATATAGTAGAGTTGATCCTTGGCAGACTTGTAGCCTCTGGGTCCCCAAGGCTCCTTCTCGTGGTCTTCTGCTGCTTTCTCAAATGCTCTTTGACTGGTTAGCGCGAGCATCGGCGCGTGGTCTTCTACGGCTGTAATTAGTTCTATCTCTGGTGCCTCGGGCATCTTGATTCCCATCACAAAGACGATTTCATGCTTATATGGGTAGGGATTCGGCTAAGACTTATACAGTATCGATCCAAAATATGTGCTGATATAGATTTGTCAGACAAGAAACTGGGGGAGTTAAGGGAAAGAACAGAAGCCCTGTTCAAGCTGAAACGGGCGCCAAGCCAGGAAATTGTCTTTCATCACCTCCTAGAGACAGGGAGAACGATGACTGTAAGAGAAATCGCCGCAGAGCTGGACCTAACAGATAAATCCGCTGAGAGGGCAGTAGCCAAGCTTCTGGAGAAAGGACTTGTGCAGCGTTCGACATTCAGGGAAGGAACCTATGTATGCGATAGCAGACTGATAATAATGAGCTTGCTAAGAGTGATCACAGAGCTATACGAGGACTACGAGGAACGCAGATAGGCTATTCTACTATTTTTTCCATATTGAGGTTGAGCTTAGGCATTATTACTCTTCTATCTCATTGACCACATAGAGGTACCCGCGCTTGGGGTCCTTCCATCGCCTCAAATCACCCTTCTTTGTCAACCAAACCAAGACACCACTAAGAGTAGTCTTGGGGAAGAAAACAGCGTTGGCCTCCATGGCCTCCCTGAGCTCCCCTATGGTACGCGGGTTCTTGCCCCAATCAGTATGCAAGAGCGAGATAACAGCCTCGCTACACTGATTTGTCCGGGGAATCTTGGGGAACGGGGATGGATCAGGCTTGCCCTTGGCTCGTGATTTCTTCTCAGTAACA
>CAZZFH010000069.1:0-9042 GCA_964653295.1 uncultured Candidatus Bathyarchaeia archaeon
ATTGTCATTGGTGAAGGCGTCACATTCAGAGACATGAAGGGCTACCTCAAAGCCTACCTAGAAGGACTAGGCTTGGAAAAGTTCAGATTCAGACCGGGATACTTCCCATACACCGAGATGAGCATGGAGGCCGAGGTCTGGATAGAGGAACGAGGCGCATGGATGGAGCTATTCGGCGCAGGGATGTTCAGACCCGAGGTAGTCAAACCCCTCATAGGCATCGACGTACCGGTACTGGCATGGGGACCAGGCTTCGACAGACTCGTCATGCAGAGCTACAAGGTAGAATCAATCAGGGAACTATACAGCAATGATATTGGCTTGCTAAGGAAAGCCAAGCTGTGGACGAGGTGAAAATGGAATGCCAGTAATAGACGTAAACATAGAGGACTTTAGACAGCTTCTAGGAAGAGACATAGAGATGTCCGAGCTAATGGACAGGCTGCCCATGATGGGTACAAGCTGGGAGGGCGAGACCGATGATGGGTTCGCCCTTGAGGTATTCCCCAACCGCCCTGACTTGCTAAGCATAGAGGGCTTGGTGAGGGCTTACTCTAGTTGGACCGGTGCCCAGACAGGGCTCCGAGACTATTTTGTCCATCCATCAGATTACAAGGTAATCGTAGACCAGAAAACACAGGAAGTAAGACCATACTTCGTCACAGCAGTAATCAAGAACGTCGAGTTCGATGATGCCTTAATCAGGTCACTGATACAGATGCAGGAAAAACTCCACGTGACCCATGGCAGGAGACGCCGAAAGGTAGCCATTGGTATCCACGACTTGAGCCCCATAGAGTTCCCTGTAACATACACCACGAAGCCAGCTGATTTCATGTTCCAGCCCCTTGGAGAGGAAGAGGAGCATGACTTGACTTGGATGCTCACAGAGATGAAAACCGGCAAGGAGTACGCTTGGACCGTTGAGGGATTCAAGGAGTACCCCATGATCCTCGACAACAAGGGAATGGTATGCAGTATGCCCCCCATAATCAACGGGGAATACACGAGGGTCAACGAGTTCACAGCAGAGCTATTCATAGACGTTACAGGCACTGATCTTAAAGCCATCACAGAGGTACTCAACGTGATCTGCACGACCCTTGCAGACAGAGGAGCCGAGATACACGAGGTACACAACCACTACCCAGATGGTAGCGTGCTAGTAACCCCAAATCTCAGACCATGGGAGATGGAGGTAGATAATAGATACGTGAACGCAACCCTAGGCGTTGATTTCACACCTGAGGAGAGCGTCGCAGAGCTGGAGAAGATGGGGCATAGCGCCCAGATTGTCTGGAACATCATCAAGGTGAACATTCCCTGCTACAGGGCTGATATAATGCACCCTATCGACTTGGTTGAGGATATCGCCATCGCCTACGATTATGATAACTTTGAACCAAAGATCCCGCCGCTACTCAGCGAGGCAGGGGAAGCCCCACTGGAGGTCTTCAGTAGGAGCCTCAGGAACTTCTTGGTGGGTCACGGATTGCTAGAGGTGGTTACATTCATGATGACCAACCGGGACAAGCTATTCAAACGCATGGAGATGCCCGAGGAGCCCATATGCGAGACCGAGAACCCCAAGATGGAGGCATATGATAGCCTGCGGAACAATCTTCTCCCTAGCTTGATGGAGATACTGAGCTTCAACAAGCATCATCCATATCCCCAGAACCTCTACGAGGTAGACGATATAGTGGTCATTGACTCATCTACAGAGACAGGGGCTAGGACCAAACGTAGGCTAGCCATCGTACAGTGTCACGCGAGAGCCAATTTCAGTGACATCAAGGCATTGATGAACAGCATCTTGGAGAACCTTGAGCTCAGCGCAGAGGTTGAGGCCGGTGGATGGGATTGCTTCATCGAGGGTAGGCGTTATGTTGCTAGGATCGGTGAGGATGTTCTCTGCTGGGCTGGAGAGATAAAGCCACAGGTCTTGGAGAACTGGAGCCTAGAAATGCCTGTTGCGGCGCTTGAGATGGACATCGATGTCCTCTTCAAACATCTATCCTAGGCTTTAAACAAGCCAATCGTGGCTTTTTTCTTATGGTTATCCTGCATGATTCGTTTTTAAACTAGGAGGAGGTATCTTCAGTCTCTCTTCATCAAAGAGCTGCAGGAACCTGTTTGAGAGCTCAGATTGGATCACATACATGGTTCTTGCCTGTCCCTTCGGGAAAAAGACCCTAACCTTAAACCCTCTACCAAAATGTGTGCTCACCTCGAAATAGACCTCGGGCTTCCTCAACATCACACTTGGATGCTTAAGGATAATCTCTTCGATGGCTGGTTGAAAACACTTGCTCATAAGATCATCATTATGGATTGGAGTAGCATGGGGAACAGTGAAAATGAATGTGTTTTTGATGAAACCCTCGTGGGTACAGTTCAAGATCCTGCTATTCAATACTTGAATATTGGGGATCTCAAGAAGATTGAATGTTGGTGTATAGAGTTTAGTATAATTAATTGAGACCTCCTCAACCTGCCCCTCAACATCACCGATCTTGACGTAGTCCTTTACCTCGAAAGGCTTGCTTATGATTACATAGAAACCAGCTACAACGTTGTTTATTGTCTGGCTTGAACCAAAGCCTAAGAACGCCCCAACAAAAGCGCTGCTCCCCAAAAACCAAGAGCTGGGTAAATTATACACATGAAACACCGATAACAAGCCCAAGAATATAGAAGTAACCCTGAGCACAAGCCTCACGAGATTTTCAGTATGTGGCGATAGTATCTTTCTCTTGGAGGCATACGAGGTAGTAATACTCGCGAGACGATACACACCAAATATGAGAAGGATATATCCTAGAAATAGTGCTAGAAATGGGAGCTGCGCGCTAATAATATCTTTGAAGGAAGAAATTTGCTCAATCGCCATATTACCTCTGACCATCTGGTTCTATTTATTAATTCTCCGAATCAAAAAAAAACTCACAAAAACTCTCCCAGATATATTCTTATAACAATATACTCATCTCATAGTTATGATTAGAAATCCCTTTTTAGAGTGGATAACAAAAAGACTACTTTCTATCATATTAATCATAGTTCTATCAGCCTCAATACTATTAATTCAATTCATTCTATTACCCAGAGGCATCATATCCCATGATTTTGCGCTCAACCTCTTCGCAGAACTCACAGGACTCATCGTCACAGTATTCATAATCGACTATCTCATCTCTTGGAACGATACCAGAATATGGATACGAGTTGAGAAATCAGTAAGACAACTACTTGGTCAAGAACTCCATCAAATAATCCTTGACACACAAAACTATGTCGACATGAAAGAATTTGGAACGAATGGGAAATCAGAGAAAATATTCTTCGAAAAAATAGCCTTCATTATAAACAATGAAATAAAATTAAATTCAAGGCTCAACAAAATGATTCAGAACAATCATTACATTGATTTATTTGAACGCAGGAAAAATTTTATGGACTCAATCGAACTCAAGTATAGCAAATTCTTTGATCCCGACATCTTAAACATCCTGATTATTTTAGAACGCAGGCTTCATTCTCTACACATAAAGATACTTTCAAGACAAAGCAGGATAAAGACCGGTTGGCCTATGCAACAGTCTGAGCAGGAATTTGAAGAATCAATATTATCCTCAATAAAAAACATTCACATGGAAATACTTCAATTAACAAAACTTGGGATAAAAATATACTATTAATCAGTCGAGTAAGACTCCATCTGAATCAGACTCAACGCTAAATTAACCATGACAAGGATTAATCCTATTGTATTTAAAATTGGGTTAATAACATTGAACAAGGGCGCAAAGAGCAGGAACACAGCTATTACCGAGAGAGCCCCTAATGGCTTTGAGATTGCCTTTTTTGTGTTCTCAATCTCGTATCCAGTTTTTCCTTGTCTTTTCGCCCACCATATCCCAATGCGTGTTGATGAGTATTCTAACAACTGCTTCCGAATATGATATATTTTTAACAATTCAAGGGAAATGACCGCGATGGTTGCCAAGGACGCTATCAGTGTAATAACATAGTTCTGATACCCTTGCGCTATTGGTAGTATTATTAATACGCCGAAAAACCAGAAGAGGGCTATTCTTACGAATATGATAGTGCTTTGGCTAAGTTCCCCTACCTGTTTTTTCTTACTCATCTCAAGAAACAGCCTCAGCCTTTGTTATTGAAGTCTTTTTCAGTTTATATGCTTCTTTTTCTATCCTGTCAAATAGTTTTTCCTCAAAATTTACAGAGGTAAGATAGCTACCTGCAGCGAGCAGTGTTCCCACTGCAACCGCTGGAGCAGCAAGAGTGCTTGCAACTACAAATCCAGTAGTAGCTGAGACTGCGATATTCTTTCCCCAAGCCCCGACTACGAGTATTACTGCGAAATTATCTGGATCACCGGCTATTACTATCTCAATGTCGCGGGCGGTTCCGATAACTATTCGGGTTATCTGGGATTTTACTGCTCTCATGTGGATGGCGTTCTCGGTTCTGTCGTCTTTTACTATCTTGAATTTTTCTTTCTCCAATAGCTTTCGTATTTTATGAGCTAATTTATCTAAATCGACGCTTAGTTCTTCATATTTTGCTAATTTGGTCAATGTTTTACCTCCTGTGTTAATTCCCTTAACCCCGCCTCTTCGTCTCTATAGGATCGTTTGAGCAAGAAAGGCGGTACTAGGCTAGTTGTGAATATCATCAAAATTAGAGCCGTGTATACCTCACTTGGTAGTATCCCATAGGTTACACCTATACTGGCGATAACTAACCCAATCTCTCCCCTTGAGATCATCCCATAACCCACTCTTAGCCCACAGGTCCTGTCCTTGGTGAACCAAGCAGCTGGGACTCCACATCCTACAAGCTTACTGAGTACTGCTATCACCCCAAGAACCAAGATGAGTAGGAAATTTGCGTGAAGAATCGCATCAGGGTCAACGCTAGTACCCATTACAACGAAAAAGAGGGGTACAAATATTATCTCAATCTTTGAGATGAACTCGCTTATCATATCTATATGAAGGCTATCCGCCATGGCCATACCTGCGATGAATGCCCCAACGAATGGGCTTATACCTAGATTTCCGCTGAAGGCAGCGTAGCCAAAACAGACCAAGATGGCTGCTGCCTCAATAAGATGACCGCTTCTATCCTTGAGCCTGTTTATCCAATCTAGGAATCTTGGGATAGCCTGTACACTCACTATTGTAAGAACAAGCCAGACGAGAAGTGTTCTCCCGAGGGAAAGCATGATACCTGTTAGGCTCATCTGTACCTGGGTGACTATAATTGTGAGGATAACGCTAGCCAGCGAGAGCGCCAGCACATCATCGATAACAGCTGCGCCGATAATGATCTTTGCCTCTTTTGTGCCTAGTTTTCCCAGTTCGTCTAATGATTTTAATGATATGGCTATGCTTGTGGCAGCCATGGTGCCGCCTATGATCATCCCCACGTGCCAGTCATAGCCTAGCATTATGCTTGCAGCCAATCCAAGCCCATATGGGATTATTACCCCCATTACTGCCACTGTTACCGAGGTTATCCCAGACTGTTTTAGATCTGTGAATGTAAAGTGCAGCCCAGCGCTAAATAGAAGGAGAACTGCACCGACCTCGGCAAACACGTAAACCAATTCATTGTATTCGATTAATGGGTGACCCATAATAACCAGTCCTCCAAGAAGCTTGGGTCCAAATATTATGCCAACTGCCAAGGGTCCAATAATCCGTGGAATATTGTATCTAGCGTTTATGCTCGAGGCTACTTCTGCTAACGCAATTAGCAGACATATGTTTACTACTGATGTGAAAATTGTTGCTTGTTCCATTATTTTTCGCTCCTGGGGGTTTTCTCTATTTCTTTGTTAATAATATGCCAAATTTCCTGTTCATAGGCTACTGCTCTCACAAAACTTCCTGTTGCAGCCATTCCTCCATAGAAGACTGCTGGACCGGCGAGGAGAGATGTTACTATGTAGCCCGTTGAGCCTGATGTAACCATGTTTTTACCCCAAGCACCAGCAGAGAATACTATTGCATAGGAAGACTTCTCACCTGCAACGATGAGTTCAATGTCCTTCACGGCTCCAATTATGATTTCAGTTACCCCTGTTTTCTCTGCTCTAAGGTGATAAACATAATTTGTTTGTACATCACTCGTGACGTGAAAATTATCCTCTATTAACTTGTTTTTTATTTTATTATAGAGGCTTTTTGGTTCTATTTTCTTGTTTTTTACTATCTGAATTTTGGTCATTTTATTCCCCGCTAATTTGGATGTTAACGGTCGGTTTTTTCAGCAGGGCGCTGCCAAGGCTGCTGATGATAACCGATGTGATTATTATTATGAGGATAAGGTCTGGGAACATTGAGGAATTCTCAATGTTATAAGATACTACTAACTGGGCCATAATAGCGGCAGCGAGACCTCTTGGCATCATGAAAGTTAGTATCTTGGTGTGTTGCTGTAGCTCTGGGTCTTTTATGGATGTCAGTAATACCCCAATGTATCTGCCGCCGAGGAGCATGAAGGATAAAACTATGCTGTATAGTATCATTATCCTGTTTTCGATGAAGAGTATCAATCCCAAGTAGACGAAGAAGTATGTCCTGATGAAGAAGCTTATCTGGTTCATGAACTTCCGCATGATGCTACCTATCTCGATGATGCCATCCATGCGGAACATGTTCCCAACTTCAACGCTGTTTCCGAGGACCAACCCGAATACGAGAGCAAAGATAGCTCCATTGCCTCCAACATATTCGGTTAACCCATAGAATAGTATGGTGATTGAGAGGGTGAGAATATCATCATAGGTCTCGTCTCTTATCACGCTGAGTACCTTTACCCAGACTACTCCAAAGATCAAACCAAAGACTATGCCTATGCTGAATGTGCTTGCTATACTCTGTGCTATCTCTGATACAACCATGTTCTTTGTCTCTGTTATCAAATCCAGGAAGGTTATACTCAAGACAACGACAATGGCGTCGGTGAAGACTGACTCTAGGCTGAGGAGTGTCTGTATCCGTTCAGGGACGTTGAGCTTGCTGGCCAAGGATAGGACAATGCTGCTGCTGGTGCCCCCAACAATGACGCCTAGGAGTAATCCATTGAGTATGTTCCATCCGAGAACGATACTTGTAAAGGCGGTCACTACTATCATGCTGATTAAAACATTGATGACCCCCAAGATCAGGGCTTTGGGGCTCTCATCCAGTACCTTGTATAGGTTTAGGTTCATCCCGCCATCAAATAGGATGACCAATAAAGCTAGACTACTGAAAATGGGGGCGATACTCTGAAACCCCGTTGGTTCTATAAAATGAAAAACGGGTCCAAGTAGGATCCCGAAAAAAATGAGTAGAAGGTTATCTGGAATACCTCTCTTTTTGAAAAGATAGGAACCAGTGAATCCAAGACTTATGATTATTCCCGTTAAAATGAATAGAAAATAAGTCATCTTGATATCTACTCTGGTGGAGGTGTCTTGGATTCTTTTACGATTGAGGTCCAGTCGCGCTCGATCTTCTTAACAAGCTTTTTAGTTCTTTCACTGAGGGTTTTCCATGTTTTCTTGGTTTTTTCCTCAGCTTTATCTAGGGATTGGTCTACTCTTTTTACGAGTTTTTTCGTGTCCTCGATGAGTTCTTTATACTCTTTCTCCATTCCCTTGACTGCATTCTTTGGGGCTTGTTTTGCTTTTTTTACGAGCTTTTCAGCGCGTTCTTCTAGTTTCTCTAATCCTTTTCTTGTTTTCTCTGGCATTTTTTTCACCTAATCAATGAATGTCTCAATTTTGTCATCCGTATAATCAGATTTGCTGTGCTTTTTCACAAGCTCTTTGATCTTGAACTTCAATTCCCTACCATAAGTAGCTGCAAGAAGCCCTGAGCTTCCTACTGCAACTAGTCCTGTTAGGGGTCCTACTATAAAAATGGGGTCCGTATGGGGTAAGACAAGGCTTCTTAGCCACTCACCGACATGCATCTCGATTAAAAAGTTGTCTGGGGTGCCTGTGATGGTTACATTTACCTCACGTAGTGTACCTACAAGCATCTTTGGTATGGTTGATCGGGAGGCTGTGACACTCATCATAGGAACACCTTTGATCTCTCCGCGCATCTCGGATACTATGTTGAGTTGTGGTTCTTTGCTGATCTCCTTGACTATGTCCTCGAATAGTTTTTCGAGGTCTGTCCCAAGATGTTTGTATGTTCTGACGAGTGTCATCTTATTCACCTAGTCTACGAATGTCTCGACTTTCTCGGCAGTGTAGGGTTTTCCACTGTTCTTCTTGACGAGTTCTTTTATCTGGTTCTTTAGCTTGCGACCATACTGGGCAGCCATCACTGTTGTGGTACCCGCAGCTGCAGCAGAGCCTATTGGTCCAGCGATGAGGAAACCCCCTGTCCCCGGTAGAATCATGTTTCCAAACCAGCTACCTGTATGAAGTTCAAGCAGCCAATCCTCAGGTACCCCTGCAATGGTCACAGTTACTTCTCTGAGGGTCCCTGTTACCGCCCTAGGCAGACTTCCTCTAACCGCAGTTACGCTCTTGAAGCTAACTCCGTTTATTACTCCATCATTCTCTTTTGCTATCTCTAGATCCTTTTCCTGTTGGAGTTCCTTGATGATATCTTGATAGAGATTGTCAAGATTTGTTCCGAGGTCTTTATATCTTCTGACGAATGGCATCTCTTGTTCACCTTAGATGAAGGTCTCGACCTTCTCGTCTGTGTACTCGGATTTGCTGTGCTTCTTGACTAGACCTTTGATCACGCCTTTCAGCTTGCGACCATACTGACCAGCCATTAACCCAGTTGCGCCTGCTGCTGCGAGTCCAGCAAGTGGACCTACCAGTATGCTGGCTCCTAGGTATGGCATTGCAAGATTTGTGAACCATTCACCCGTGTGCATCTCCATCAAGTAATCGTTGGGCGCTCCTGTGATGGTTATGGTAACCTCACGCAGAGTACCTGTGACTAGCTTCGGGATCGTTGCCCTGTTTGCTGTCACACTCATGAATGGGACTCC
>CAZZFH010000070.1:0-8958 GCA_964653295.1 uncultured Candidatus Bathyarchaeia archaeon
AGGGTCAAGGCACTCGATCACCTCATGAAACAAAGCTACGAAACGCTGTTCTTCGTAGTTACAGGCACAGATAGGATAGAACACTACCTCTGGGATGCTTATACAAACCCAGAACACATGCACAGCCATGGATTCCACGCGTTCTTTACTAAAGTAGACCAAGTAATCGGGCACATCACCTCGAAACTAGACCCCGAGACACCCTTGATGATGCTAAGCGACCATGGGATGGGACCTATTGATAAGGCTTTCAACCTCAACACTCTTCTAAGGCAGGAAGGTTACCTGTTCACTGGAAACATTCCGAGGAAAAACTTTAACAACATTAAGGAAGCAACCGTTGCCTTTGCAAGCGAGTCATCCAAGATACATCTGAATCATAAGGGCAAATATCCCAGAGGCTCAGTAAATCCACGAGACGTTGAACAACTACAGGGAGAAATTGTTGACATTCTCTACGAGTTACGCTACAATAACCGCAAAGTGGTGAAAAAGGTACACCTCAAACAAGACATCTTCACGGGACCAGAGACAGAGAACGCACCTGACCTAGTGGTTATCCCCCAAAATGGGTTCAGCCTAAAAACAGGATTATTCAAAAACACATTATTCGAAGACGATTTCCTCAAGGGAACCCACACAGAGGACGATGCATTCCTCTACCTCAAAGGATTCCAAGAAGAAATAATCGATCCAAACATCGAGGATGCGATTCACATATTCAAAAAACAAATAGGAGAAAACTAAATGCAACACAACGAAGAAAAAACGTGCTGGAATTGTCCAGCGGCAATGCTCAAAGGAAACGTCGATTTCAGAGCTTGCGGACAATCAATCGCGACAATCAAGAACAAGATCAGCGAGGATGGACTGCTCATCGAGTGCTCCAGAAGACCAGAACTAGGCATGTTCGAACCCAACATAACATTCGAACAGTGCCCAGAATGGATTGAGACCGAGTACGGGTACCTTCTCAAAGACATGCGAGTCATGATCTTAGGTATAGACGGTTACCTTGGCTGGACCCTAGCGCTGAAATTAGCCAAACTAGGCTGTAAAGTCAGCGGCATCGACAACTACCTTAGACGAGAAGCAGTTGCAGAAAAGGGCAGTAAGAGCGTAGTACGTATAGCAGACATGGAGACAAGGCTAAGGACAGCGAAAAAGGAGCATGGAGTTGACATTGACTTCCGTGAAATGGATCTTCTAAACAGGGATCAGTTAGCTGAATACCTAGACGAGACTAAGCCAGAAGCTGTTGTCCACTACGGAGAGATACCCAGCGCACCTTACAGTATGGTAGATGCAGATCACGCTATCAAGACCCAGCACAACAACACATTAGGCACACTTGGAGTGTTATTCCTAATCAAGGAACACTGCCCTGAGGCAAATATACTCAAACTAGGGACCATGGGCGAGTACGGCACGCCACTAACAGGAAGACCCATATTTGAGGGGCTTTTCCCCGCGGATGCTGTGCTCACATGGAGAGGACAAGAATGGAGTATGGGCGGTGAACTCACCCCTCGAGATCCTGCCAGCTTTTACCACGTAAGCAAAGTCCAGGACACATTCAACGTCTACGAAGCATGCAAGTACTGGTGGCTAAGAAGCTACGATGTCATGCAGGGAGTCATCTTCGGAGTGCACACAAATGAAGTAGCGAAACATCCAGACCTACGTACCCGTTTAGATGTGGATGAATGGTTCGGTACAGTCATCAATAGATTTGTCTCACAGGCAGTTCTCGGTATACCATTAACCATCTACGGCTCTGGCGAGCAAATCAGAGGCTATCTAGCACTAGAGGACGCCATGGAGTGCATGGTCAGGCTCCTATCAAGCCCACCAGAGCCAGGTCAATATGATGTAGTTAACCAACTCAGCCAACTCTACAAGGTAAAGGAGCTAGCAGAAATAGTCGCCAAGATAGGCAGTGAAAAACACGGATTAACAGTCCGGATCCAGCGAGTGGAGAACCCAAGGGTAGAGGCAGATGAACATCCCTTCCTTGTTGTAGCTAAGAAGCTCAGAGAAACCCTTGGGTACCAACCTAAGACCCCATTGGAGGTGGAAATAGATAGGATGTTCACCCTATTGCTCCAACCTGAGACCCGAGAAAGATTGGAGTCTGTAAAGGACGCGGTGTTCGCCAAGACATGGTGGAACGGTGACCACAAGGAAACCATGACACTGGAGGTATATGAGCCAGGCACTAGGAAAATCGAGGGCTACAACCCTAACCTAGTCCTATCCGACAAGGAGGACTAGTATGGAGATAAGTAACAGAAACTTTGAAGAGAACGTGCTAGAGTCAGGGACACCAGTGCTTGTCGAGTTCTGGGCATCATGGTGCCCTCCCTGTCACGCCATCAAGAAGATACTGAAGAAGATTGAGGCAGACGAGACAGGATACAAGGTCATGACCATAAACACTGACAGAAACATGAAAACAGCGTCCAAGTACAACGTGAAAGGTTTACCTTGTTTCATGCTCTTCAAGGAAGGTGAACTGGTACACTATGAAGTCGGAGCAAAATCCGAGAAACAGATACGCGAGATGTTATCTGAAAACCTCTAAATTCTCTGTGCTCCTTTCGATGATGCTTTTTATAGTCGAATATTTTATCATAAAATCTATCTAGTTGTATCCCCGGTTGTTGATCCTATGTCTCATTTGGGTGGATCTGATGGTGTACATTACGGGGCTTGTTATATGTGCGACATGTACTGCCCCACAAAGATACACGTCAAAGACGGGAAAGCAGTCAAAATAGAGATGCTGGATAAAAAAATAGAAAACCTGTGCCCCAGATGGAAAGCACAACTCGAGTTCGTCTATAGCCCTGAACGAATCCTATGCCCTTTGAAACGCGTAGGGCAGCGGGGTGAAGGAGAATTCAAGAAGATTTCATGGGATGAAGCCTTGGACTCCATAGCGGACAAGTTGACCGAGTTAAAGACGAGTATCGGCGCCAAGGCTACCGCTTTCTATATCGCATACACAAAGGAGCCAAGACCATACTTTCGACGCCTATCCTACCTATATGGATCACCAAATTATTGCACAGAGACCAGCAGCTGTTTCTCGGCAGGGTGGCTAGCTGCTTCGCTAAATTTTGGGCAAGACTATGGGTACTTCCTTCAAGACTCACGTTCCATCTCACCAGAGACGAAATGTAAACTCGTATGGAGTAGCACAGTAAGGCAGTCTTCCCCCCATTTCTGGCAGGATTATCTTGACTATGTTGAGAGAGGGATGAAGCTCATTGTAGTTGACCCAAGACGAACAAGGATAGCCTCGATGGCTGATATTCACCTTCAGCTACGCCCCGGGACAGATGGAGCCTTAGCGTTAGGCATGATGAATATAATCATCAACCAAGGACTATACGATGAAGATTTCATAGCTGACTGGTCTACGGGCTTCGAGGAATTCACAGAGTATGTTCAAAGATATACTCCCGAGTATGTCTCGGAGATAACATGGGTCCCAGCAGACAAGATAAAAGAAGCAGCAGTAATGTTCGCCTCAAACACTCCAGCAAAGGTCCACACAAGCCCAGGGGCGACAATCCACCATCGAAACGGGGTTCAGAACACACGCGCCATACTACTCTTGTCTGCATTGACTGGAAGCATTGAGGTCCCCGGGGGAAACAGAAAAATCATAGACCCAGCCCCAACCAAAGACATCTCCATGAAGGAAATGTTGCCCGATATGGGCCCCGGATTAGGCTCTAAACAGTTCCCATTGTTTACCGGTATGTTCATGGAGATGCAGTCAAACATGTTGGTGACCCAGATAAACAGCGGAGACCCCTACCCCATAAAAGCATTAATCGGTGCAGGACTTAATATCCAGTTTTTCCCCAACCAGCACCATCTAGTTGAGACCTTGAAAAAACTTGACCTAATAGTTGATATCGATTACTTCCATACACCGGCGACAAGAATCTCAGACATAGTATTGCCCATATCGAGTTGGCTAGAACGACATATCCTCATCTTGAAGCCCGGAGGGCTTATCAGACTAGTGGAACCCTCCATTGACCCGGTTGGAGATACCCTACCTGAGTTCATGATTTACGCCAAGCTAGCGGAGAAACTAGGCTTCGAGGACCAGTTCTGGGGCGGTGACATCGAAAAATGTTTCAATGAGATACTTGAACCCTCGGGGGTCACGGTTGAAGAGTTGAGGGCGCACCCCATGGGCATTACTATTCCAGTATCCCCTCGACCAGAAAAATACTATCTGGAACATGGTTTCCAGACTCCTTCAGGTAAAGTTGAGTTCAAGTCATCGGTACTCGCTGAGCATGGATATGAGGCTTTACCCGTCTATAGGGAGCCAGTCGAAAGTCCACTAAATTCTCCTGAATTATACAAATATTATCCTCTAGTATTATCAACTGGGGCTAGGACGATTAACTATACTCACTCCCAGCACAGAAACCTCAAAAGCTTACGAAGAATGATGCCCGAACCCCTCCTAGAGATAAACCCCTCTGATGCACAGAGTCGAGGAATATCTGATGGAGACCGGGTTATGGTGATATCTCCTAGGGGAGAAGTATTGATCAAGGCTAAGGTTACGGACACTATCTTGAGGGGGGTGGTTCAGATGCCTCATCACTGGCCTGATGAAGCAAATTCAAACAACTTGAGCGATGACCTAAACCTAGACCCTATATCTGGGTTCCCGGCGTTTAAGTCTCTGCTCTGCCAGGTGAAAAAACTAGACTAGTAAAAAAAATATGAGATTTAAGCGAGTTTTTGATGCAAGCGTACCCAATTCAGGTGTAAAGGAAATCCAAGAATATTATCTATATTCGGTGTTGTCGGGGGTGGGGAAGATTCCGGAGTTAGGGAAGATCTTGATCCCCTCACCCTCAAGAGTCTATCAGAAATCGGGGCTGAAGACAGCAACAAACGGGGATAATAAGATATTACCCTCCCTTGGTTATTGAATATTTTATACAACCTAATACCACCTATTTTTGGTAATGATTATGAAAGATACAGCTTGGAAATGGATTGATGACCACCAGGATCTGTTAATCAGTGTCAGTGACGCTATCTGGGAGTACGCGGAGTATGGGCTCTGCGAGGACAAATCAAGCAAGCTACACGCGGATACCCTGAGAGAACACGGATTCAGGGTCCAAATGGGCGTAGCCAAGATGCCTACAGCTATCATAGCCGAGAAAGGTGAAGGCAAACCAATCATAGCCGTAATGGGGGAGTATGATGCCCTACCAGACCTCAGCAACGTGAAAGCACCCCACAAGGAAGCCTTGGTTGAGGGCGGCATGGGTCATGGATGCGGTCACAACATCCACGGCACAACAGCCTTGGGGGCTGCTATCGCGGCAGCCGAAGCCATGGAGAAACACGGCATCCCTGGCACCATAAGGTTCTACGGGACCCCCGCAGAGGAGAACTTTAGCGGAAAACGCATCATGGTCAACCATGGACTATTCGACGACGTTGACGCTGCTCTCAGTCACCACCCTGGCAGCCGAAACGTGGCAACCCTAGCCAGCAGTAACGTCATCAGTGGTTGTAGGTTCCACTTCTATGGTCGAAGCAGTCACGCAGCAGGCAACCCCGAGGCAGGCAGAAGCGCTTTGGACGCGGTTGAGCTCATGAATGTAGGAGTCAACTTCCTAAGGGAACACATTATCCCCGACGCCCGAATCCATTATGTGATTGAGGCTGGAGGCGGCCAACCCAACGTAGTGCCAGACTACGCCCGAAGCCATTATTATATCCGGGCTCCTGAACAAGAATTCTTGGAGCCGATCAAGAAACGGGTGTTGAAGATCGCTGAAGGAGCAGCCTTGATGACTGAGACTAGGCTTGAAGCTGACGTAGGCTATGGAGGATACCACAAGATACCGAACTGTGTCTTGAGTGAAATCGTTACAGCCAACATGAGGGCAGTTGGAGCGCCTGAATATACTCCGGGTGAGTACGAGTTCGCAGCCAAGATCGCTGAGTCCTTCCTCAGGGAAGACAGGGTAAATGGTCTCCGTAAATCAAAGGTACCCGATTGGGAGAAGGTCATTGACGTTGATTTGGATACTAATATCTATGATGCGTGGAACGATGGAACCACAAGCCCCGGAAGCACCGATGTCGCTGATGTAAGCTGGATAACACCCACCATGGAGTTCAACACCGCGTGCAATGTGAATGGTGCACCGGGTCATAGCTGGCAGTTCACCGCTTGCAGCGGCACTGGCCTCGGTCATAAGAGCCTTATATTTGCCGCTAAAACCATGGCAGGCTCAATACTGGATCTATTAACTATACCAGAAAAAATACAACAAGCTCGGGGAGAACAACTGAAGCGGCTCAGAGGAAAAACATACCAGAAAGACCCTACTGTAGAACCGCCACTGGAACGTGCACGGGAACTGGCAGAGTTCTACACCGGTAAAAAATAAAATCACTCTCTATTTTCATTCCTATTACAGAACTAAACCTAAAAAATGGATAACTCCAATAAAATGTAATAATTTTGCATACAATCGATAACTTTAATATCTTCTTAAACGATATAACATGGGATAATTAGACATGTCTATCGATAATCAAGAGATTACTATTAATCTGGACGCGAAGAGACTAGTAGCAATAGGATTGCTCGCAGTCATCAGCATCTACACAGTATACAGCTATAGCATCGCACTATTCGCGTTCATTAATGTTGACTCCAATCCACCATTCATCAGAGTAACTAGTCACAATACATATGACACCAGTAACGTACTGAAGGATAGCTTTGCACGCGGAACAACCGCCAGAGTAAAGGCTTCGGTAGAGAAAGCATCTGATTACTTTACAGCCGCCCCCGCATATACTAGCTTTACTGAACCAACAACAAGCAAAATCAGTGTAATAGTGTATTATGAGGATGGTGGGGTCATAAATATCCTAAAAATTCAAACAACATCTGTAACACTTCAACCAGGGGTACCATATAATATTCAATTAGACTTCACTATTCCCTCTACTGCAGTTACCGGCACTCATTATTATGCAAAGATTTTCGTCTGGGATGAATATCTGCCCAGTGGAGATAACATAATTGATTGGGGGAACTCTGTAGCTACATCGAAGATGTTTTCGGCGACGTGAGGGTGATGAAAATGAATAAAAAAATAGTTTTAGGACTCGTTATCTTGGGAGCATTTCTCCTATCAACACCGATGGTATCCGCACTTAGTGTTGACTCACCATCAGGTGAGACCTATCGAAGAGGCGACACAATCACAATCCATGCTGTGAATTATGCAGCTGACTCAACTGGATATATACAGATTCAAAGAGGCTCCACAATAGTATGGATAGATGAAGGTGTATTTATCGCAAACGTTCTATCTTATCAATTAAAAATACCCAGCTCATGGAGCGGAGGCACATACACGGTATATGTCAAAGGTACTATTTCAAAAGACACTGGTTCAACAACATTCATAATACCCTCAACATTCCTGCCACCAATAGTGCCACCACCACCGGCACCACCAACAGCAACCGAAATAGCGGCCATGTCAACCTCAGACGCAGTAGATGCAATTGAGAGCCTTGACATCGAATCCGCTGCAACCATACTTGCAGAGCTAACAACCAGCAAAGCCTCTGAGATCGTAAACGAGGTTGACCCAGAGTCAGCCGCCGATTTATTACTCGAGATGGACCCTGAAGCGGGAGCAGGTATAGTAGAGGCAATGGTCGCTGGTGACCTGAACGCAGCGGCTCTAAGAGTCGAGGAAGCTGTCAAACGATCAGGAAACGCGGCAAAGCTAGCAGAGTTCGGAGGAACCCTAACAGGAGTCCCAGCCGAGACACTGGTACGCCTATTCAGAGAGATCGCAGGACTACCCGCTACCCCAAGCACAGTAGCAGAATTATTCGAAGTGATGGATGTTACCAAAGTCATCGATATAGTTGACGAGTGGATGGCAACAGAGGACTATGAGGGTCTAGCAACTGTATTCAGCTATTTGAGTGATGCAAAGCTCGAGGAATTATTCCTCAGCATGACCCCAGAAGATCGAACCACCTTCTATCCATATCTAGATGAGACCATACAGGCAAAACTACCGGATGTTGGAGAGTTAACAGTATCAGACCTATCCATAATACCATCAACGGTAGAAACTGGTGATCCAGTGACCATATCCGCTGAGGTATCCAACGATGGACTATTACAATTCAGCGAAGGAATTACACTAAAAGTCGACGGCACCTCTGTGGAAACAGAGATGGTAACACTGATGCCAGGAGAAACAGAAACAGTAACCTGGACAGTATCCGAGGCAACAGCAGGAACCTACAGTGTCGAAGTCAATGGATTAACAGGCACCTTCACAGTAGAGGAGCCTGAGCCTGAACCAGAGCCAGCGAATATAGTATACCATAGCATAGCCGTATCACCATCCTCTGTTGAGGTTGGAAACCCGGTTACCGTAACAGTAACCTTGGATAACACTGGCGAGTTGATTGGGATCGAGACCGTTGAACTATACGTAAACGATGTCATGGAGGACAGCGATACAACGAGTATTGTCGGAGGAGGTACGGACTCTGTAACTTTCCAGGTTACAAAAGACACAGCTGGAACCTACACAGTAGAGGCTGGCGGCGAGACAGCAACCTTCACAGTAACCGAGCCAGAGCCTGAACCAACTGGGTTCCCATGGACCTATGCGGTAGTCGGAGTAGTAATCATCGCGGTAGCAGCATATCTGTATATGCAGCAACAGAAAAAACTCTAAACCATTTTTTCCATCATATTCTAAGCTCTTATTTGTTGATGATGTTCTTTTTACCATCAAACATAAACCCAACCAAGCAATCAACTATACTATGAAGATTACCGTCGTCGGAATGGGCTACGTCGGCATCCCAGTAGCAGCACTACTAGCAGACATACCAAACAAC
>CAZZFH010000071.1:0-8913 GCA_964653295.1 uncultured Candidatus Bathyarchaeia archaeon
CAATGATAGATTCCTTGAAAAAGCTGACTGAGTTAGACTGCGAGATAATGCTCCCGGGTCACGGCTCACCCGTCTTCCAAGACGCCAATAGCCATATCCAGTTGAGTTATAATCAAGCTTCTAGACCAAGATAAATCACACATGGCTAGAATAGAAGTGAAGAGATAACGTTAAGACTCGCCAATAGTTGGAGCGAGATACCCATCAAGACGATTCTCGCTGCTCTAATGAATCCCGCTTTTCTCCTGTCATATGCCTGTTGTAATAGCATGGAGTAATCCACGTTGGCTTTCCACTCGTCCTCTCGCCAAGCCTCTAGCTCTGGATATGCGCCAATCGCTGAAATTATCCCTATTATCTCAATCCCAATTCCTAAGGCGTTGACTAAGTTTGGAATCAGCATAGCCATAATAAGAAGAATATAGTGTAAAACTATTTCGCGATAATATTCCATCAAAAAATGCCTTAAGCAACATACGCTTTCTTTTCTTCGATTAGCTTGGTCGAAAAGAACCTAGATTTTAGAAGCGACACAGTCACAAAGCCTAGCCCCGAGATGAGGGAGGCAGCCTACAAAGCCAAGGTAGGCGACGACGTGTACGGGGATGACCCCACAATAAACGAGCTGGAATCCACAGCCTGCGAGATATTCGATAAAGAAGCTGCGCTATTCGTCACCAGCGGCACCATGGGGAACGCTGTAGCAGTACTAGCCCATACCCAGAGGGGTGACGAGATTATACTCGAGGAGAGAAGCCACATCTATGTGAATGAGGTAGGTGGGTTGGCCGTCATGGGTCAGCTAATGGCTAGAACTATTCCTGGTGAGAAGGGATACATGAGCACAGACAAGATCAGGGCTTCAGTAAGAGCCGATAATATACACTACCCTAAGACCAGTCTGCTCTGTATCGAGAATACACACAATAGCGCTGGTGGAATCGCTCTTACTGTGGACCAGATGAAGTCCAACTGGGATGTAGCCAATGAGTATGGTTTAGGTGTGCACCTTGATGGGGCACGCGTATTCAATGCGGCTGTTGCCCTCAAAGTAGATGTGAAGAAGATCGCTCAGTACACTGATACTATTCAGTTATGTCTGAGTAAGGGACTCGCTGCACCAGTAGGCTCACTTGTCGTTGGACCCGAAGATGTGATGAAGAGGGCGCGAAAATACCGTAAGATGCTTGGCGGTGGAATGCGACAAGCAGGTATTATTGCAGCCCCAGGCTTGGTTGCATTAACCAAGATGGTTGACAGACTCGAAGAAGACCACAGGAACGCCAAGATACTCGCAAAGGGATTGAGCAAGCTAGGGATAAAGGTCGTGAATGATGTCCAGACCAACATGGTCTATGTTGATTTCAGCCCCATTGGATGGACAGCCGAAGACTGGAACAAGGCATGCACAGAGATGGGTTGGAAGAGCAGAGGACATGGAACCGGAACTAGGCTAGTAACACATTATGGTATCGAGGAAGAAGATATCAAGAGCTTCCTTGAAGGCATCGCCAAGAAAATTTAATCCCAGCTTTTTTAACCCCCTAGGGGGCTCTCTTTCTTTATGATTAACGTCCCAGTCGATAAGCTAACAGAACTAGGAATAGAGATATTCACCAAGCAAGGAACAAGCTTAGAAAGAGCAACATTTCTAGTAGAGACCCTCGTCGAGGCTAACCTTACAGGACATGATAGCCATGGTGTCCACTACTATGCTCGTTACAGTGAAAGGATTAAGGAGGGCTTCCTCAAGGCTAACGCTGAACCTGTGATCGTTAAGGAGACGCCGGGGACTGCGTTTATCGATGGTAACTGGACTTTTGGGCAGATAACTGCAAAAAAGCTGGTTGAGGTAGCTGTTGATAAGGCGAAGGAGAACATGGTCTCGGCTGTTGGCGCATACAATTGCAATCACATCGGTAGGATAGGATACTACACTAATTGGGCAGCAAAACAGGGGATAATTTCTACGTTCTATGTCAACGTTGGGCACCCAATTGTATCGGTTTATAATGGCTTAGGGAAAACCTTTGGTACTAACCCATATAGCGCATCAGTCCCAACGAGCGGAGAAACACCTTTCTTGGTGGATTACGCGACGAGCGTAGTCGCGGCTGGTAAGCTCAGTGTGGCGACTGCCAAAGGGGCTAAGATTCCTAAACACTGGACAAGAGACCAGTATGGTAGGGTTAACGATGATCCGACAATATTGAGGCAGGGGGGTTGGCTTCTTCCCTTTGGCGAGTATAAGGGATATGGTCTCCAGATGGTGGTAGAGTTACTGGGAGCTGTATTGACTGGTTCACGAATTGGACCATCAGGCGTGGAAATTCCCCCTTCTCCAAACGGGATATTCATGTTTGCGGTTAACCCTGACGCATTCGTTGGGTTGGAGAAGTTCACAAAGAACACTGATGCTCTTCTTGAGCAGGTCAAGAACTGGCCGGCACTTGGAGGGGAGCGGGTGATGGTTCCTGGTATGCCTGAGATGGAGACCAAGGAGAAGCGTCTTAGGGATGGGATCGATGTACCTGAGACCACTTGGAGCGAGATTATGGTTCTCTGCGAAAATTTGGGCATCGATGCAGACGCAATCCTATTATAGCATCCCCCGTTTTTCACCGCTATGAGCCCTGGGTACCCAACAGAGATTATCCAAGAGGGGAAAGCCAAGCTAGTGGTACCCAAACTGGATGAATCATCAGGGGAACCCATTCAGCATCTTAGAAGCGAGGCTCCAGTGTTCTATAACCCTGTAATGAGGACCAATAGAGACACAGCCATACTAGTGCTCAGGGCTTATCAGGGGAAAACAGATCACCCTGTCACGGTTTGTGAGCCAATGACCGGGTGTGGTGTAAGGGGGATAAGGCTTCTACTTGAAACCCATCCCATCAACCACTTGGTATTGGGTGATCTTAATCCATCTGCACTCAGGTTGGCCCGTGAGAATGCCCGTCTAAATGGAGTGGTGGATAGGGTTAACCTGAGAGAGCTTGACGCTAGCCTACTCTTATCCTTGCACAGTTATCCCAGTGGTAGGTTCGATTACGTTGATATCGATCCATATGGCTCACCTACCACGTTCATCGACGCATCAATTATGGCTACCAAGAACCATGGGATAATTGCCTTAACCGCTACTGATATGGCGCCCCTCTGCGGGGTAAACAAGCGTGCTTGCCTCAGAAAATACGGTGGCTGGCCATTAAACAACGAGTTCTGCCACGAGACCGCGCTGAGGCTTATGACTGGCTCGATGGTAAAGAGTGCAGCGGTCCATGAGTACGGTGCTACGCCCTTGTTCTCTTATTATGCTGATCACTATGTCAGGGCATATTACAGGATAGACAAGGGTGCTAGACGAGCGGATAGTAAGCTCTCGGAAATGGGGTACATCAAGTATTGTCCTATTTGTCTTCACAGGGAAACCTCCATGGATAACTCTGAGCAGGATTGTGACTGTGGTGAGACTATGCAGGTTGGTGGACCCTTATGGCTGGGAGAGTTATCCGACCCTGAATATACTGAGGCTATGATATCTGATTTGGAGAACATGCCTTATCTTAAGGATTCCAAGGCTGAAGCTATCATTAATCTTGTTCATGGCGAGTATGGTTATCCTGTTGGTTTCTATGTAATTGATTCCATCTGTAAACTGGTAGGCGTGAAATCAATCGGTACTGAGGTCGCGTTTGATACAATAGCCTCGGCTGGGTTTGATGTGACCCGAGTTCATTATAATCCAAGGGGATTGAAGACCAGTGCAATGGCTGCTGAGCTTGTTGATGTTTTCAAATCTTTCAGATAATCCGGCTTCTAATGGCTTGACAAATGTTTTTTGACAAAACTCTTTGTTAAAAATGGTTAAAACAAGGCTTCGAGGCTCTATTTGCATGCAAAAAGACGTGAAAACGATGAAAAACATTATAGAAAGAGGCTTTGCCTTTGTTTCAAGAAACCTCAGGTACGGGGGGATCGCATTGACTCTTACAGCTGCGCTCATTGCATTTGCTAAACCCGGTGAGATTATTATTTTGTTGACGCCTTACAGTGGTGACCCCATGATGTTAAGTAGTATCTTGGTAATGATGGGGGTATTATCAACAATGCTAGGTTATGCATTGAAGAGATGAAACAGATGCGATCAAACGAACTAGTCAACTGCGTGATGCGTTTTCTGATATTTTTAAAAAAAGGTAGAGATCACTTCACCAAGGTGAAGGCTTTCTTTCCTGCTTTACAAATTGGGCACTTGTCTGGTGGGCTTCCCTCAACAGTGTTACCACAAACAGCACAGACATAATATTCTGTTGCTGCGAGATCAGAGTCTTTCTCAAGTGCAGCGGATGCTTTCTGGTAAAGCCCAGCATGAATTTTTTCCACCTCGTTGGCTATGTTGAAGCTCCATGATGCCTGATTCTCGCCTTCCTCCGCTGCTACATCGAGGAACTCTGGGTACATTGTCTTGAACTCATAGGTCTCGCCGTTGATGGCTTCCAAGATGTTCTCCTTGGTGTTGTGGATTCCACCCATGATCCTTAGATGATTGTGGGCGTGTACTGTCTCGGCTGCTGCTGCTGCCTTGAATAGTTTGGCGATCTGTGAGTATCCCTCATCCTCTGCTCGTTTTGCGAATGCTAGGTATTTTCTATTTGCTTGGCTCTCGCCTGCGAATGCTTCTGCCAAGTTTTCGTTTGTCTTACTCATTTCTATCACAGAATAAGATCAATTCCGCATGGTGATAAATAAAGGGATAATAAGTCTGGGAAATTAGGATAGTTTGAAACATTTTTCCAGCAACCTTCATAAAGTTCCATACTCTATTGCCACTGAATATGTCCAATCGCTGGCTCCATGAACGCAAAGACGAGCACTACTACAATAAGGCAAAGGAAGAAGGCTACAGATCTAGGGCATCCTATAAACTAAAACAGATACAGAACAAGTTCAAGATATTTGATAACGCCAAAAACGTACTGGATCTGGGTGCTGCCCCCGGGGGGTGGCTCCAAGTAGCCAGCGAGAATGTGGATGCGTTTGAGGGAATGGTTCTTGGCGTTGATCTTAAGCCCATTGATCCATTGTTTAACGATAATATTGTGACCATTGTGGGTGATGTGAGGGATATTGAGGTTCAGGAGGAGGTCTTGAACTTTTTTGAGGGGAAGGCTGATGTTATCTTGTCTGATATGGCTCCTGATGTTATGGGTGAGTGGGATGTGGACCAGTATAGGCAGATCCACCTCGCAAGGATAGCCTTACGGATTTGTGATAAGTTGCTCAAGAATGATGGCTGGTTCGTGGTCAAGATATTCCAGGGCGGTGAGCATACAAAGTATATCCGCGAGATCAAGGACATGTTCGAGTATGTCAAGAACTTCAAACCAGCAGCAAGCCGCAAACAAAGCTCGGAGCGTTATGTGGTTGCCCGTAAACTCAGGGCGAATCGTAAGCTTCCAAGTGAGTTCAGAGAGAGTAGCTTTGAAGAAGATGAGGATAAGCCGATTCCCGGTGACCAGCTTTTCTGGGATGAGAAAGAGGATTAGATTAGTTCTTTTAGTACTCTGGCGATTACTGAGCTGCTATGGATGGTTGGTGTATCTGTGGCTTCCTGTACCCTATGTTTGAGTTCTGTGGGGAATCCGAAGCAGTTGAGGAATATGAGATCGGGTTTCTCTTTCTGTAGCCTCACGAGTAGTCCTTCTACGTCTTCTGGCTCGTAGGGTGAGACCGAGTCAGCGTATAGCTGGATGTTTTCTCGTCCAAAGTCTCGTTCAGCGTAAGGCATCTGCTCCGCTGTTGGGTAGACTACCGCTAGTTTTCCTGCTTTGAGGCTTCCCTCTATTACTCCTTTAAGTATCTCGCTGGGTGTGACTACGAGTCCATTGGATTTGAACTGGGGAAATTTACCTGTGCACATGACCACTGTGAGTCTGACGCCTGGGGCTTCGATCTTGTCCAGCTGTTTCTGCATCCGTGGCACTACGTATTTCTTGGTGATCTTGATCTCTCTGCCGTCCCTCATCCTGCTAACAAGAATATAGTCCTCGGGGTTGAGATCGATCTTCAAGACATCTTCATAAGTTAGGTCGTCAAGTGCTCCTGCCTCAACAATCTGGAAATCTTCTCCAAGGATCTCCAATAGCCCTGGTATCAGGTCGTCTCTTGGGGACTGACCTATTGTGAGCATACCTATCTGTTTCATAATACCAAAAACACAGTGAAACCGTATATGATTTCCTCTCTTGTAGAGAACATTTATCACAAGATAAATATAAAATATGTGATGGTGTATGATATTATCATGTCTACGGATATTTCTATAGAATTTCTATATGGTACGGTCCCATTAGAAGACACTTCTTCTAATAGTTTTGTTGGAACTGGGTTTTTTTATGAATGTGAACATCCAGAAGAAGTACCTCAATTAGCTGTTACTGTAATAGTTACTAATCGACATGTTGTTGAAGGTAATGAACTTCAATTTCGCGTAAATTTGGACAGTGGTCGAGTGGATCGTTATAAAATTGGAGAGGAGCTTGAAGGTCTTAGTTGTAACTGGGTATTTCATCCTGACGAAAGTATTGATTTGGCAATTGCGCTTGCACCCGCTATTGAAGGCTCAATTACGAGGGCTTTAGAAAGGGTTCCTGATGATGTTAACCCGATTAGAATAGGTCGAGAAGTAGTTTATACTGGTTTTCCGATGGGTAACGGAAGTGTTGGATTTTTACAACATAAACCTATAATTCGTTCAGGAATTGTAGCCCAAGAATTTGAAGATAAATATTTGATTGATGGTAATGTGTTTCCTGGGAGCAGTGGCTCTCCAGTTTTAACTAGACCGCGTTTAGAGCTTGATGAAAACGGATCAATTAATTATATTTCCTCTAGACTAATTGGCGTTATCTCAAGCTATATTCCTTATAAGGACTATGCAATTAGTGTACAGACTGGTAGAACTCGTGTAGTTTTTGAAGATAATTCAGGGCTTGCTTATGCGTATAAAATTGAAAAGCTTCATGAAATAATGCAGACTGATGATTTTACATCTCAGGCTAATCCCATTATTAAAGTGATGAAAGAAAAATTGGAAAAGATGATTGAGCAAGGATATGACTCTAACGTAATAAATCCAAGTGAAGATAAAGACTTGATGAAGCGTGTAATTGAAGAACAAAGGAAAAAGAGAGGGATCGAATAATCCCTATCCCTCAATAATAATTAAACGTCTCCGTTATCCCTTGTTGCTTATGGGTATTATGTACTATAAGTGATATTGTAGTTACCTTATATCCTCAAAACACATATTGTTATACTGCGGGAAATTCAATATGCTTGTTACATGAAGCGTTTCTTGAGCGCTTCTCGCTCTGCCTCAACGATTTTCTCAAAGAACTCATCGCCTTCTCCCTCAGTCTCAGCTAGAATATCCCACGCTATTTCATTCTCAACCCGCTTAGCAGCAGCGATTATCCCGGCTCTCCTACCATGAATAGAGACTAGTTTGCTGAAGTCTTCTCCTTGTTTCCACCACCATGGAGGATCGAACTTGTATCGTCCCTTGGTGCGCGCCATCATCTCGGCTGCTTCCTCTGGTGTCCTATCCAGTATGGCTATCTCTGTGCTTCCGCAGAGGGGACACTGGATCTTGTCTGGGAAATCGTTTACCTGCATCTCTTGGAGCCAATCATGTTTGCCGAGACATGTTAGTATCCTTGTCTCGTTGTAGAGGCGAGCCTTGGCTGACTCAATAATGATCTTGGTTATCTTCTCAGGGGGAACAATATCCACCTTCATGCTGATGCTATCCACACCAAGCTGACCAAGTGGACTAACCTCATCCTCAGTATCCAAGATGCTTACCTCTATGTCTCCCTCAGCCATCTGCCTGAGCAATTCCATTGTTGTCTCTACATCAAGGTCTTGCCTGAGGGTGTCCTTCATGGCTTCCTCAAAGATAATGCCGCCCTCAAAGCTCTTCATCAATCTACCAAGCGTAATGTTGCTAAAGTTGGCGAACTTACTCAACGCACCAGCTTTGCGGGCGACGTTTATGAGGCGTTTCTTGAAGAGACCTGTCTTGGTCACCGCTTCATTTATTGTGTCTGTGAGGTCTTTCTTTGCTAGGGTCTTGAGCATACGCGCCACATACAGGGCGTCAACCTCACCGACCGTCTGGGTGATTATCATATAGGTATCCTGCTGGACCCCTACAGGGTATCCAGTGGCTTCACTGATAACGTGCCCCACTATTCGAGCCAGTGTTCTATTGGCTAGGCTACCGAAGTTAGCGTGAATGATGACATTATCATCCCAGTCCTCCACGAGTACCCGTTTATCCGTGGGGAACAAGAACCCATGCCTGTGATGATCCACAAGTTCCCTCAACACTAACTTCATGGTCTCGGGTTTAGCAGGATAACGTTCGCTTAGCTCCCTTACTACCCAGTCAACAGGTTTTCCCTCGTTGAGGCTGTTCTCCACAAATCCCTTGATTTGTCCTACTTCCATGGCTACCTCGAAAGGAACTGGTATCTGTTCACCGACCCAGCTAGGTATAGCCCCAGTCGGGTCGTCCTCAGCCCGTACGTAGATCTTGTCGTTGTGGATGTTGAGTATCTTCCATGCGCTGCCCCTGAGGGTGAATTTTACCCCGGGTTTCGCGTATTCAGCCACGAAGGCTTCCTGTAGTATACCAACGGGTGAGTCTCCATCTACATCCACTATCAGATAATCTTTCTCGTCTGGGATCATGGATAGGTTGTTGAAGAAGTACCTGTACATGGTCTTGCGGCTGCCTCTGGGCTTGATGAGTACCTCGTCCTCTGGGCTAAACCATGCTAGCCTTGGGAACCTGTCATGCATATAGTTGGCTGCGCCTATGATCTCGTCTTCTTCGAGTTCTCT
>CAZZFH010000072.1:0-8840 GCA_964653295.1 uncultured Candidatus Bathyarchaeia archaeon
GAACCCAGTCATAGCTACAGCAGCGTTATCCGCCACCACAATCTTGATATCTGCACCATTATGCACAGCATTCTGCAACGCAGGTATACCCGCATGGAAGAAAGTGCCATCACCAATCCAAGCAATAGTATCTATGCCCATCTGCTTCATACCCTGACTAACACCAATACTGGCACCCATAGCGAAGTATGTGTCCTCAAAAGCCATGGGTGGAGCATGTGCCAATCCATAGCAGCCGATGTCACCGTTTACCACGACATTCATCAGATCTCCTTTCACGTCTTTGACTGCCTGCTTCAATGCATATAGGCTGGACCTGTGGGGGCATCCCGCACACATGGTAAGCATCCTATCAAAGAGGAGCTCATCTTTCTCTGTCTCAATCTCGGTTCTCTCTGGAACAGGTTTGGTTAATCCAAGAAGATCTGAGGTGATGTTATCTATTATCTCGTGGCTGAGTTCTCCTTCACGTGGGAGGCTACCTTCAAGTCTACCTATAATCTTGAGCCCGGGATTGACATCCTTGGCTAATGCCTTGATATGAAGCTCCACATAAGGATCTACTTCCTCAGCGACGAGCAACGTATCCAGTCCCTTGATAAACTCTCCCACCTTCTTCTGGGGCAAAGGATGAGATGTCAATAACTTCATCCATGCTACCTTGTCTTCGACGTCGAGATCCTCAAGGGCATCCTTGACGTATGTGAAGGCGAAGCCTACGCCGATGATACCAGTTTTCTCTCCGTTATTCTTGACTGTGTTGAAGGGAACCTTCTCGAATTCAGCCTCAACCGCATCAATCTTACCATGCCTCTCCTTATGGCGCCTGAAAAGCTTCTCGAAACCAGCGACTCTATAACTGAATCCCTCCCAGTCAAACTCGGGCTTACGACCCAGCTTCTGTATCTCGCCAAGCTCGACATCGCTACGCATGTGACTGAGCCTCGTAACCGTCCTGATGAGAACAGGCAGCTTAACCTGCTCTGATAACTCAAAGGCGTATTTTGTGAGATCCTTCGCCTCTTGTGGACTACTAGGCTCTATGATGGGTACATCATTGAGTTTACCCATCCACCTGTTATCCTGCTCTGTCCTGCTGCTATGTTGGCTGGGATCATCTGTAGATACTACGACCAATCCTCCTTTCACGCCTCTCAGGGTGATAGGGTTCAGAATATCAAGGGCAACATTGACACCAACATGCTTCATGGGGCAAATAACCCTCTGATTCACCATGCTGGCACCATAGGCAACCTCCAAGGCTACCTTCTCGTTTGCGCTCCACTCAAAATGAAATCCAAGTTTCTTGGCGACACGCGCCAATGTATTCCCGATCTCGGAGCTTGGTGTACCCGGGTATGATGCAGCGAGGGTGATGCCTCCTTCTATGGCTCCCCTTGCGATTGCCTCGTTTCCCATGAGTAAGACCTTTTCTCCGGGTCGGTCCAGTGCTACTGGATGTGACATATCGAATCACATTCAAGGATAAGCCTATGTTTTAAAATTCTTTCCCAATATTGGGGTCTTTTTCAATAAAATATTCATAGGAACACGGGAAAATATCATCATTCAATGAATTAACCACAGAGGCTAAGATTCTAATAAAGTAGGCTCCATGTATGATTGATTATAGTGAAAGAGAAGATACTTGGACGAACCGAGCTCAAGATAAGGACACTGGGCTTCGGTGGTATTCCTATTCAGAGAATATCAGAGGAAGCAAGCATAGAGGTAGTCCGACACTGCTACGAGCTTGGAATGAACTATTTTGATACCGCTAGGGGTTACACTATTAGCGAGGAACGCATAGGCAAAGCACTCGAAGATGTAAGAAATGAGGTGATTATTGCTACCAAGAGCGGTAAGAGGACAGCCGAGGAGGTAGAGAAAGAGCTTGAGACAAGCCTAAAGAATCTACGAACCGATTACATCGATGTTTACCAGCTCCACAATGTCACCTATCAAGAACAATGGGATCAGGTGAGGGCACCCGGGGGAGCCATGGAAGCCATGAATATGGCTAAGGAAGATGGCAAGATTAGGCATATCAGTGTGACAAGTCATAACCCCGATTTATCACTGGATTTAGTGCGATCTGGTTTATTCGAGACACTGATGATACCCTATAACTATCTGACACCAAAGCCAGCGGAGAAACTACTCCCATTATGCCAAGAACTTAACGTTGGTACCATTATTATGAAGCCCTTTGGTGGGGGCGCCTTCAGTAACGCGAATACCGCGTTGAAGTATGTCTATAATAACCCTGATACTGATTTGGCGATTCCCGGCGTCATGAGTACAGCAGAGATTGATGAGAACTGGGATGTATGGCAAGGAGACCTCACACTCACAGCTGAAGAATTAGAGCTTATAGAGCGCGACAAAACTGAGCTTGGAAGCCAGTTCTGCCGAGGCTGCAACTATTGTCAACCCTGTCCACAGGATATACCCATTAGTTATATTCTAAGGGCTGAGAAGCAGACGCTTAGGAGGATGGGTTGGAGCGATAGCAGGGTCGAGAGCTTGAAGAAGGCTTTCGAGAAGGCAGAGACTTGTATCGAGTGTGGTGCCTGTGAGTCAAGGTGCCCCTATGAATTGCCTATAATCCGGTTGCTCCCTGAGGCCATGGCTAGCCTCAAGGTTCACATGGAGAACCGCACCATCCCCTAATCTTATCTATCTTCTATGCATCAATATCTCCATGGATATAAAGGAGATTATACGTAAAGCTGAGTCAGCCGAGGCTGAGGTTGCCGAGCTTACTAGTGGTCTTGTCAAGTTTAACTCCGCGCACCCTGATGGTTTCACTGATGGATGTGTTGAGTACATCAAGGCATACTGTGATAAACACGGTATCGAGAATGAGGTACACGCGAATAACCCCAAGAAACCCAATATCGTCGCACGTGTGAAAGGTACTGGCTCTAAGAAGGTTATCTGGGTGGGTCACATCGATGTTGTCCCTGAGGGTAAACCCGAGAACTGGAAATATGGACCATATGCTGGTACCATAGCCGAGGGCTGTGTCTGGGGTAGGGGTAGCAGTGACATGAAGGGATCATGTGCAGCTGCCATGGTCTCTGCTCGGTTATTGAACGAGATGGATTCGATACCGAATACCATTGAGTACTGGTTTACCTCGGATGAGGAGATAGGCGGTGGGGAAGGCGCTAGATGGCTAGCAGAATCAGGTAGATTCAAGGCTGATATCTGTGTTATCGGTGATGGTAACGGGGGTGGACCTAAGTCCCCTAGTATCGATTTAGGCTGTAAGGGTGGAGCTGGTGTCAAGCTTGTTTCACGTGGACAGACTGCCCACGGCTCAACGCCTTATCTTGGTGATAACGCTATCTCAAAGCTCATTAAGGGGGTCCCATGGGTTGAGAAGATTGATGAATATAAGCTGGATTTCCCTGAGAACCTGTTGTCTGCAGTGAAACGCAGTGTAGAGTACTACAAGAAATCTACCGCTAAGGAGTTGTGGTCAAAGATGGAGAAAAACTTCTACACGCCCTCTGTTACCTGCAATATTATCCATGGTGGGGTTAAGATCAATGTGGTACCCGACTATGCTGAGGCTGAGTTTGATATTAGGCTCACACCGGGCTCACATCCAACAAAGGTAGTTGACAGGATCAAGGAACTCGTAAAAGAGTCAGGTATAAAGGGTCTTGAAGTCGTAGCAACCCGATCCTATAAGCCAAAGGATACTGCTGGTTACTGTGAGGCACCTGAAACCAGCTTTGCCAAGCAGTTTACTGGATTGATTAAAGAGATCACTGGTAAGCCTGTGAACATGAAGATACTAACTGGAGGTACTGATGGCATCAGTACGAGCAAGATCGCTGGTATTCCAAGCTTGGGCTATGGTACGAGTCTCACTGGTCAGGCGCATCAGCCTAATGAGAGGGTGACCATTGAGAACCTTGTGCTTGGGATAAAGATATTCACAGCTTTCCCCCTGCTCTACAGATAATCCCCCATTTTATTAACTCGTAGAACGGTTTCTTTTTGATTAACTATGTTTGAGATAGATAAATTCACGTTTGATGGTAAGAGCTTCCAAGGCGTAAAATCAACCATGCCCGGCGGACCACCACTTCTACTCATAAAAGGCGAGAAAGGATTCGTGATGTGTGGTTACCTCAGCGCAGACGTAGCGGAACGCGTAGGACTAGCAGCAGCCATTGTCAGTGGAGTAAGCAGCTTCGACGATGTGTTGAACGCAAAGGTAAAATTCGCTACCAGCAAGGCGAAAGAACTGGGCGTAGAGCCCGGAATGATAGTAAAAGAAGTAATAAGCCGACTAGGCTAGACACAGCTATCTATCAGAGCCATTACCTTTTCCTTGGCGCCAAAAAGCGTGTTCTTACCATGCGATAACAGCAATGCATCGAAATCATAATCCGCAAGCATCATCAGGTTCTTTGCCGCAGCCTCCACATCACTACAATATTTCTCAGGAGGAGCCTCCAATGTACCCTCACTATCACCAAAAATGGTGTCCCCCGCTATCAAAGCCTTATACTTGTGCAAAAGCAAGCAAAGGTTCCCATCACTATGCCCGGGAACCTTGATGATCTCGATGTTCCCGCATGCACCTATCACATCACCGGTATCAAGCCAGACATCAGCGGGAACCCCTGTACGCTCCTCAAGAACAACCTCATCCCCATCGCCTATCACAACCTCAGCACCAGAAAGCTCCTTGATCTGTGGAAGATTGTTAATATGATCCCCATGCGCGTGAGTAATAATAATCATCTTGATATCATCCCACTTTTTCCTCATGAAATCCAGCTCAGCCTGAATATTACTGTAGCACTCGGGTGTGAAACCCACATCAACAAGTATGAGACCACCCTCACACTCCAGAATATACACCTCAGTGTCTAATCCGTCTGCGTCCGCGATACGAATCGCCCTTAAACCGGGAAAAACCTCGACCAATCCAATCACCGAGTAAAACACTCGATCATTTATAGATTATTCCTCAACCTCAAAGATCTTCCTGCTCGAAGTATGCCCAGAGACAAGGAAAACCTGACACCCAAAATGATTCTTCAGCAACTTAATAACAGCCTTATTGGCTTTCCCCTTGCTAGCTGGAGCCTTCACCTGAACCAGCAGATGGTCATCACTGATCTTCTGGACTGATTCCTCTCGTTGACCTGGCTTAACATCTACTGTGATGATCATTAATAGAAAAAAGGTTAATATGGTAAAAAAGGGTTAGTCGCAGATCTTACCAAGGGACCTTTTATCTAGGGTTTCCTTGATAGCTGCAATGGTCTCGTCCGGGAAATCAGTCATAAGGCTGCTCAAAACATCAGAAGCGATATGCTGCTTGAATCCCTTCTCATCAAGACCTTTCTTATATTTTCTCCTCATACCGCCCTTGCATGTCTCCTCCTCGAAATCGAGG
The DNA here is from genome assembly GCA_964653295.1 of uncultured Candidatus Bathyarchaeia archaeon. Taxonomy (GTDB): domain Archaea; phylum Thermoproteota; class Bathyarchaeia; order TCS64; family TCS64; genus RBG-16-57-9. The sequence goes on from CAZZFH010000072.1 coordinate 5,429, forward strand.
ACATCTTCATCGCACATTGCATTGAGGAAGTTTATAATGGAAGCTCTGCTAACCGATTTTCCCTGACCAAGCCTATTATTTGTGGCATCATATACCTCTCGGCTAGTCAGTCCATCTCCATTGTGGGACCAAATGATTTTCAGTGCTTCGATTTGATAGTCTCGTAGAACCTTTTCCAATCCATCCTGTGTTGGGTCTAATACCAGTGGCAAATTATTCACCTGTGAATGTCCAGTATTGTCTTGTATTCGAATATAAATCTTAGCCGGACACTTCAAATACTAGTGATCTAGCGCGAGAGAACATGCTTCCCCAATACAAAGCAGGTTAACTCCCCAGTTAACACCGGTCTATCATCAACCTTAACCACGACCTCAACAACGCGCTTACCCTGCACCTCCTCAACCACGGAAGCCTCAGCTATCATAACATCACCCCGCTTCACCGGCGTAGTGAACCTGACATTAGCCCCACCGATAACCACATTGGGATCATTCACAGCCAACATCGCCGCATAATCAGCCAAACCAAAAGTGAAACCCCCATGAACTAATCCCTTCTCATCAACCACCATGTTCTCAATAGCAACAAGTTTAACGACAGCCGATTTGCCATCCTCAACCTCTACCGGGGTTCCTAGAAGTGGTCCATGAGCCAATAAATGAGTCTTAATCTCCATAACTCTACTATGCTATGCACCTGTTTATTGGTTTGTCCATCTTCTCAATAACGTTATATCTAGAAAAAGCTCCATTCTGGTGAAATGAAACTAGTAACCTATCACAAAGCAGAAGGATATGGATTAGGCGCCGTAATAGACGATTACATACTAGACATAAAAGAAGCAACAGGCACCTGCTGCATGCTCTCACTGCTTGACAAGGGCGAAGAAGGCATGAAAAAAGCCCAAGCCGCAGTAAAAGAAGCCCAGAAAAAAGTAAAATCAGGAAACACCAAGGGGCTACTCAAGCTAAGCGAGACAAAGCTAGCAGCACCAATTCCAAGGACAAAGAAAAACATAGTATGCCTTGGACTCAACTACGCTGAACACGTAAAGGAAGGAGGCTCAGATAGGGACCTACCACCACATCCAGTCTTCTTCACAAAACCACCTACAACCATCACAGGACCATATGATCCAGTTGTGTATAACAAGGCAGTGGAGAGACTGGATTATGAGGTCGAGTTAGCCTTTGTAATCGGCAAGAAAGGAAAATACATCTCCAAAGAAAACGCCTACAAACACATCGCAGGCTACATGGTGTTCCAAGATATATCCGCAAGAACACTCCAGCGCCAGCACCTCCAATGGTTCAGAGGCAAGAGCCAAGACACATTCGCCCCTATGGGACCATACCTAGTAACCTCTGATGAGGTATCAGATCCTGGAAACCTGCATATCTGGTGTAAAGTAAATGGTGAGATGAGGCAAGACGCTAGCACAAGTGACCTGATATTCGATATACCCACCATAATCAGTACCCTAAGCGATGGGATAACCCTCGAAGTAGGAGACGTATTCGCCACAGGAACCCCATCAGGAGTTGGAGCAGCCCACCCCAAGGGACTACTTAAGGTCGGAGACATAATCGAATCAGGAATAGACGGCATCGGCGTAATGAAAAACAAGGTTATCTCTGAGAAATAACCTATTTTTTCAATCTAATTCTTTTTTAAACTACTTTTCACGAGAATAATCCAATCAGAGCCTATAAAAACGAGAAATGTTTATATCGTGTTCCCTTGGTTTGTGGTATAGCCTCAAGATATATGATGGACTAAACCATAATATCTTGATACAGACTAAGATGATCAACTTGAGTAAAAACAATCTTATTGGACCCCCAAAGCTCACACGCTTCGAGAGGGCAAGAATAGTAGGCGCACGAGCACTACAAGTCTCACTAGGAGCCCCAATCCTAGCCCCTCTCCCAGATGAAGTCTCGGACCCCATAGAAATCGCCATAATTGAGCTACGTGAAAAGGTCCTCCCAATGACCATCCGGAGAACCCTGCCTGAAGGAACCTACCAAGATATCCCGCTAGTTGACCTCTTGCAGCAACGAATCCTTAACTAATCGTGGTAAAATTGAATGAAAACGAGGCGTGGAAAAGAACAGCCTATCTACTCCTAATAGTTTCAGTGATTATCGGCGTAATTCAAAGGACACAATATCAGTTTTTAGATGAAATATTCGAATTATTCATATTTCACATACCTACAATCATGGCGTTTGTGATATATAGCAAGGTTCCACAACAGTAAATATACCCAAAATACTTGTTCTCAGCATCACAGAGGCACATGAAATGGTAACTAGGATTAACCCGAGGCGGGGGATCACGGGTATCGAGACAGCTATTATACTAACAGCTTTCGTCATTACGGCCTCAGCATTCAGCTTTGTAATACTGAACGTCGGTTTCCTAACCAGCGACAAGGCTCAAACAACGGTCATCACCGGTATGAAGGAGACCAGCGCAGCCCTAATCGCAGACGCCGGCGTCACAGGATACTTCAGCAATACTACTGCAGGCGATCAGGATGAGGTTTGCTTGGAAGAAGTACTCTTTTACATAAAGCTCGCACAGGGACATGAGCCAATTGACTGTAGTGATGACTCACTGGTAATTACATATACCAGCCAGAGAGGCCACACAATCGTCTACTCGGACTCAGTCCTCAACGGCACTGTAACCACACTAGAGACAGTAACCGGTGACAGTGACTCATTGATGGAGTTAGGTGAGAAGATGCAGGTACACATCGACTTTACAAAAATTAATTTAGCTAATGTAAAGCCAGCCTTGGCAAATCGTACTGATGTCTATGGTAAACCATATGAGACCATCAGAATAGAGATCAGGCCAATCATTGGAGCAATACTTACATTAGAAAAAGAGATACCGGCTGTAAACGCGCCAGTAATGACACTAAGATAGGGTATTAAACCTCACGAGAGATAGTGACTGTCTCAGTTACCTCGACACCTCTCTCACGGAGTTTCTTCAGTAGTTCCTCAACTAGTTCTCCCTTTACTACTCGTACAGGCCATTGGATACCCTTCTCTTTGATGGCTCCTCTGCCTAGTATCCTAGCTATTAATGCAGCTGAGAAGCCGGTTGTCTTGGCCATGGATGTGATTCCCCTCTCCTCGTCATAAAAGTCCACCATATCGTACTCGATGGTCATCTCGTTGCCATCTTTCATACCTTCGACCCTGACGAGTAAAACAGTTAGGTCCCTGTCTCCTGCATCTGTATCGAATTTTACTAATGGATAGATTACTTTGTGGAATAGCTCTCGTGGGACCACTTCTTTTCCTTCATAGTCAATTGGTTCTTCGCTTATCAAGCCTAATTCGTTAAGGAACATGATCTTGTCAACGAATCCGCTGTATCGAATAGTTTT
>CAZZFH010000073.1:0-8836 GCA_964653295.1 uncultured Candidatus Bathyarchaeia archaeon
CAAGCTTGGTACGATACGCGGTTTGGGTCCGCGTGATCCCCGGTTCGAATCCGGGTGGTCCCACCATCCACAAAACATTAAAATCAGATAGTGTCTCTCATTGTTGCGCCGGGTTGGCTGAGCGGTTTAGGCGGCCGCCTGCAGAGCGGCTCCACGGGGGTTCGAATCCCTCGCCCGGCTCCATTCTAATGTTTTTATATTGGTAGCATTTACCATGAGAAGAATTGCTGGGAGAGCTTGAGTGATGGAGAGGATTCTGGGGGTCATTGAGAATGTGCAAACAAAGCCACCGGGTGCTTGGACACAGAAAAGCTGCGATCTAATTTTCACCGATCAAAGAATACTGTGTATAAAGGTTGGTGGGAGCAGTTTAGTAGCAGGTATGTTAGGAAGCAGTTTGGGTGGTCCTTCTGGTGCTATCGCGTTTTCGATGGATAGCCACAATGAGCAAGAGCACAACAGGGGAAAGATGAAAGAAAATGGTCTCGATGAGTTATTGGCAAGAGAGGAAGAAAATTATGCAATTGGGTACAAGAATGTGTCTTCTGGTAGTTTTAAGACTGGTTTCTTTGCTACATTGGGAATGATGGCTCCATTTGAGATCAAGACTACGGAGGGGAGGAAGTATTTTTACAATATCTACAATAACCAGAAAGATTACGCCAAGGCATTGATCGAGGCAACGATGCCAAACATCAAGACCTAACTGCTTCGAATCCCTCGATATCCGGCTTTATGAAACAAGCGGCGAGATAGAAGGGGACCCAGAGAAGTATGAATTGGTTAAACTCCCTGTACAAGACATCGGCATAGACCTTGATGGTGGGGGTGAAAAGATACCAGTAAAAATCCAGTACAGTAGAAATGGTTCCAGTAACGATAAAATAGATGGGCACAGGGATGAGCAAGGTGATAACAATCTTGAGAATGGATGGCTTGAGAAATTCTTTGATGTTCAAATTGTTCTACTGACTGTTCTAGTGTATGGTATTAATAGGTATCCGGGTTTATTCAAGGCATGGAGAAACCCTACCTCATCATCAGCGTTGTAGTAACAATTTTGGGGATGGCGTTTACGATCTATCCCCAAAGTATCACCTTGCACTTGGCTCCAGAACAAGTAACACTCTGGGAAGACACGTTACAAGGAACAAGCTATAATTTCGATACAGGAGAAGTCATGATAGAAGAGGGTGTTTCTCCTTATGTTAAGGTCTGGAGCGAAGACGCTGTAACACTGAATACAACCTTCTACCTAACGGGAATGGGTCTATCAGAGATATTCAATATCACAGAAAACCCCTCAGAATACCTATTACCCGGAGAAGGAACATGGAACATCCAGATAGCGGGAAACATAGTTGAAGGAACAGTAGACACAGTAAACGCTGGGTTCTACTATTTGAGACTCCTTGAACCAGAACGGATAACCTATTACCCTTACAGATTCTTCGGCTACGGAATGACAGCGATTGGGCTCATGGCATCATTAGTAATCTATGGCAGAATAGTAAAGAAACAGAGCCCAGTAACAGAGTAGCGGGAAAATAGTTATTATATCAGGATGCACACGGGTCGGTATGGATTGGCTATATTTTATCGCTGGATTCATAATAGTCGCGGGTATCGGATTCTATCTCAGAGGACGAGGATCTAAAGAGTAACCGCTTCACCCAAAATCTATATCCTTTTATTATTTATCAGATGCATGAACCCGGTTATTCCTGCTACGCTTGTCTTGCATAATGGAAGGATTTTCACAGTTGATCAAGCGAACAGCATACATCAGGCAGTAGTTGTACATGAGGACAAGATAGTCCATGTTGGTACCGACGTTGAAGCCCAGAAATACATTGGACCAGAAACAGAGACCATTGACCTAGAAGGAAAACTTGTCCTTCCGGGATTCATCGATAGCCACGTACACCTTATGGGTGCTGGAAGACTCGCGGTAAAAGCCGAGAAAGAAGCTGACATCAAATACTGTAACAGCGTAGCAGAGGTACTGGACAAGATCAAAGTAAAAGCACGAGAGACCCCACCTGGTGAATGGGTAATAGGGTGGGGCTACATGTGGACCAGATTCAAAGAGAAAAGGGTACCAACAGCCAAGGAACTGGATCAGGTAGCCCCGGAAAACCCTGTGCTTCTCAGGTTCAGCGCCATGGGGGTCGCAAACACCTTAGCGATGAAGAAAACAGGTGTCACGAAGGACTCTAAGCCTGACTATGGATACATTGAGCGGGATGAGAACGGGGAGCCCAATGGGGTCTTGCAGGGTGGTGCCGCAGTGAGACTCGTCTCTGATCACATCCCGCCATGGGAAACTGAGCCTCTTGAGATAGCTAAAAAGGCAATTGATCAATGGATAAGATGGGGTATTACTTGTGCCCATCAAGCTGGTTCATTAAAAGAAGACACAGAGGCATTACAATTTCTGCGAGAAATGGGAGAGCTTCCGATGAGGTGGCGTCTCTATGTGCACAACATGACCAATAACTTGGATTATATGGATCACCTCATCGCACTGGGCATAAGAACCGGGCTTGGAGACGATTTCATCAGGATAAGCGGGGTTAAGCTTGCCCTTGATAGCATGGGCAGTATGGGGAACGCAGCAACATATGAGCCATCCACTGGGAACCCAGACAGCCTTGGAATATTACTTGTGACACCTGAGAAACTGACGGAGCTAATAGTTAGAGCCCACAAAGCGGGGCTCCAGACAGCCACCCACAGCATAGGAGACCGAGCAGTAGATATCAATCTAGATGCGATAGAAGTAGCCATAAAAGAACTCCCAGTAAAAGACCATAGGCACAGGATAGAACACTGCACCCACTGCGAGCCACCTCAACTGGAAAGAATCAGAAAACTTGGTGCCCACCCGGGGGAATCCAACTATGTATGGAACTTTGGAGACGCCTACAAGTACCAGTTTGGAGAAAAAAGAAGCCACTGGCTATACCCCTACAAGAGCCTCCTAGAATATGGCATAATAGCATCAGCAAACAGCGATTATGGAGGAGGCCCATGGCATGGAAACCCATTAAGAGGCATCTACGCGATGGTCACTAGAAAAACGGAAGGCGGAGACACCGTGGGGGAGAATCAGGCAGTCTCTGTGATTGATGCCATACGATGCTACACATATAATGGAGCATATGTATCCTTTGATGAGGATAAATTAGGCAGTATAGAAGAGGGCAAGTTAGCTGATATGATAGTTCTCAGCAAGGATATTTTTGAGATACCAGTTGAAGAAATTCCCCAGACTGATGTGCTAAAAACTATAGTTAATGGAAAAATAGTCTACGAACAAAGGTAGAAACTAGAAAGAATTACGTGCCCTTATCTTTCTTTTCCTTTTCTGGCTTACCCTTGTCTTTATCGGACTTACCGCTGTTACCGCTGTTTCCTTTACCCTTGTTTTCCTTGTAATCGTTCTTGGTGTGGTCCTTGTTACCTCGGAGTTCAGCCAGTAAAGCATCCTCCTCTGCGGTACTCTGGCCCTTGGCTGCCTTTTTCACGGCTTTCTGCTCCATCTTCTGGATCTTGGCTTCCTGCTGGTTCATGGTCTTAAGTAACTGTGCTGTAACTGGTTCAGTCTCGTTGAAATCATCGTCAAGGGTATCAGTTGCGTTTTCTAGGTCATCCAAAGCGCCTTCGTATTGACCACTAGATATCCTTTCTTGGATTCTGAGGAGTTTCTCCTCGGCTTTTATCAATGCTTGCTGGGCTTTGAAAGCGTCTTGTGGATCCATCTCATCGGATAAGTCGTTGACGTTCTGGATCATAGCGGTGACTCTATTCCCGAAGCTCTCCTCGAACTCCTCGATCAGCCGGGTCTGTGCTTCACTGAGTTGTGTCTCGGTTACGGTGCCATTTACATCGTCTGTAGCGGTCCCATTAACATCCTCTTCAAACTCAGCCAATGCACCGGGATTATCATTCAGGTACTTTCGGAGAGTATTTCTATGCTGTTTCATGGCTCGTAGATAATACTGTGCAGCTGCATGATCGTTATTTCCCTCATAATTCATGGCCTGCTCCATTGCCTGCTGGGCTTGCATTAAACCATTCATTATATCAGGGGAATAAGTCCCATTACCGAATAGCTGAAACATCTCCTGCTCCCTGTTCTGGGCTTGTTCCCTAATCAGGGCCAAGATAATCGGGTCTACCGGTTCACCATCTGTATCTGTGCCATTTACATCAGTACTAGTCGAGTTCGTCTCAGGAAGCGTGGTATTAGTTAGGGTCGTGTTTCCATCGAGAGGTGGAATAGGTATGGTTCCATTGATGCCGGGCGATGGCTCTGTCTCGTTATCCTGAGCATTGACCAGTAATGCTGCGGGTGATAAGAACAGCATCAGTATCAGGGTGAACGGAATTATCTTGGTATTCATCGCTATTTTCACTAACCCCAATGGTGTTAAGGCGATATTATAAGAACACGTTGGAACGATCTGGAACGACTTCGGGGTAAAACAGGTCATTTTAGGTACCTTTTCCTTATCCTGACGAGGCTTTGGTTACCCACTTTCACTTCTTCAACGATTTCATTGGATACTAGGCGTCTTATTAGCCTCCAAGCGGAGGATCGCGGCATATCAAACCGGTCTCTAATCTCTGTAGCGAAAGCTTCTCCATAGTTTTCGGCGAGGAATTTGATTACTTCACGATCTTCTAGCCGGAGATCATCTTTTATCGTAAATATTTTCTCCAGATCAACGGTTTTTGCCTCAATTTCAGGGACAGGCGTAGGCTGTGGCGGAGGAGTATCCTTTGGTCTTATCCTCTGGATATAATAATAATAACCTCCCCCAGCTACCGCGACGATAACAACGATACCAAGGTAAAGCATGGTGTTTCCGCCAGTAGGTTCATCAGCTAATAATGCAAGTTGAGAGGCTTGTTTGGCTGAGGTCTCGGCTTCCACATATAACCCTTGATTATAATAGGTTTCAGCGGAACTTAGTGTATCTTCTGCTTGTGCTAACCCATCGGTTCTTCCATCTTCTTGAGCACTCGCAATAGTTGACTCAGCTAGGGCGATCTCAACTGCTGCAGCGTTCGCGTTATCAACTGCCTCATCAGCCGTATCCACTGCTTGATTCGCCATATTCTTGGCATCAATATATTGATCAGTCTCAAACAATTGTATAGCCTGAGTTAGTTCGCTTTGCGCATCAATAAGCACATAATTCTGAGCCTCAAGAGAGGAAAGGTAATTTTCTGCATCATTGATAGCGGTTTGCGCCTCCGCGCTCAAATTAGGCATGGCTAGAATGAAGGACACGTATATCTCGCCAGCGGGTAACTCGACATATTGAGATCCATCAATAAATCCTAGATCAGTGGGAATATTTCCTAGATCAAAAATCGCTGCGCCTTGGGGAAGAATAACCATTGTAGATACCGGTGATGTTAGATTCAGGTCCCAAATCGGGCCGTCTTTAGTAGTTAAATCACTGGTGGTGTATACAATCACGAGCTCCAATGCGCCTATAGAGTCGATCTTTAACCCCTTATCTGTAATCGATGAGGCTAATGGAATACCATCCTCGTCACGTATAATCAGGTTATTAAAATTATCACTGAAGAGGTCTACCTCGACACGTACCTTCGTAGGATCACTCTCAACAACATATGTGACAAGGGTGCTTCCATCAGGATACACCTTTACTTCAAGCGAATTTGGGGTTACGTCATCCTGAGCATAAGCCAAGGGAGTAATGAACATGAAAAACAGTACCATTACTAGTAGTGCTCTTGTCTTCATCAGATTGACGACCTAAACATATGAGGGGAGTTTAGTAGCTATAAATTAGATGGATATGGGTTCTAATTGTTCTCATGATTGATGAATGTTATTTACTCATACAACTATTGTAAGATTCGATCGAAATGGATTCAATTATGATCATCGGCGCCGCTGGAAGCGTCGGCCATGATATGATGTATCAGATTGCCAGCATGGGATTGCCTATCAAGGTGATTGGCTCCGATGTAAACGAGGCGAAAGGAAGATTTGAGATCGAGGAGAGCCTTCACATTGCCCATAGTTTCGGGTTCTACCCTGATCTGAGCTTTGAGAAGATTAACTTGTTTGATATTGAGGGCACTGCTGAAAAGTTAAAAGAACTCCAACCCAAGGTGATATGCAATCTCGCCAGCCTGGGCTCATGGTGGGTTACAAGACTACTCCCAGATGAGGAATACAAGAAGATTGGTCCCATCGGACCATGGTTGCCGAATCATCTTACCTTGGCGATGAAACTTATGCAGGCTATAAAGAGGAGTGGCGTTGACATCAAGGTGGTGAATGGGGCTTTCCCAGATGCGACCAATGTGGTACTGGGAAAGATTGGGTTGGCTCCCGTATGTGGTGGCGGGAACATGGATCTTGGAATATTCAGGTTCAAACGTATTATCGCCCGTGATCTTGGTGTCCCATACAGGAGTGTTAGGATTTATGGTGTGGGTCACCATGGTGCGTTCTACACAAAGCGTATGGATGCGCCCTTCTGGGTCAAGATTCTGGTAGATGGCGAGGATATTACCAGCAAGTACCCGAACACGAAGCTTAGGGACATGTACGCAGAGGCTGGATACGCCAAGAGCGCCCAATATGCTGGAGCCCTTGTGGATCAGATGAGGACGTCTGCAAGCTTCTTGAAAAACGTGTTAGCCATCTATTATAACACAAATGAGGTAATGGAGTGTGTACCAGGACCCAACGGTTTACCGGGAGCATATCCATGTAGACTGGGAGAGAAGGGAGCAGAAGTAGTAGTACCAGACATCAGCATCGAAGAAGCCATCAAGATAAACAGGGCTGGCGGTCAACATGATGGAATCGAGCGCATCAAAGAGGATGGTACAGTAGTTTATCGAGATGAGAATGTCGAGTATATGCGTGAGGTCGTAGGCTACGAGTGCAAGGAACTGAAACCCAGCGAGTCAGAGGAACGAGCACGGGAACTGAATGATCTTCTAAAGAAGCTCTATGACAAGTATAATGTTGCCAAATAACGGCTCTATTTCTTTTTATATCCAATGTAACATAGTGGTTTGATATTCAATGCTTGAGAGTATCTTACTTATTGGTTCAGCGGGTAGCGTTGGACATGACATGATGTATCAGATAGCCAGCATGGGGCTTCCCATCAAAGTTATCGGAGCAGATGTTGACGAGGCAAAGGGTCGGTTTGAGGTTGAAGAGGCTCTTCATACAGCCCACAACTTTGGATTTTATCCAGATCTCAGTTTCGAGAAGATCAATCTATTTGATATTGATGGAACAGCGGAGTTCCTGAAAGAGCATAAACCAAGAGTGATATGTAACCTAGCTAGTCTCGGCAGCTGGTGGATAACACGACTCCTGCCTCCTGAGGATTATAAGAAGGTGGGTCCCGTGGGGCCTTGGCTGCCCAATCACCTTACCTTGGCCCACAAGTTGATGCTTGCGGTAAAGAAATCAGGTATAGAGACCGGTGTGGTTAATGGTGCTTTCCCAGACGCAACCAATGTGGTGCTTAGCAAGCTGGGACTGGAGCCGGTTTGTGGCGGCGGAAACATGGATCTTGGGCTCGGACGGGTAAGGCGAGTGATCGCTAGAAAGATGAATGTTCCATTCAGGTCGGTCCAGCTATATGGTGTGGGACACCACGGAGCATACTATACGGCGAGGATGGATGGACCATATTATGTGAAGGTTATCGTTAACGGAGAGGATGTCTCGGATCAGTGGCCAAACGAGAAGATCACAAGGCTATACCAAGAAGCAGGATACGGGGTAGTCACCCAGTACAAGAGCGCCCTAGTAGACCAGATGAGGACAGCAAGCAGCTTCCTGAAACACGTATTAGCGATTTACTATGACACCAATGAGATTCACACCTGTGTAACAGGAGTGGAGGGACTACCGGGAGGATACCCGACACGTCTCAGCCGTAAAGGAGCCGAGATAGTTTTACCGGGAATCTCACGGGAAGAAGCGATCCATATCAATGAGGAAGGTGGGAAGATCGATGGCATTGAGAAGATCAAGGACGACGGCACAGTGGTATTCTGCGATAAGAACGTCGAATACATGCGTGAGGTCGTAGGCTACGAGTGCAAGGAACTGAAGCCCAGCGAGTCCGAGGAACGAGCCCGTGAACTTAATGCACTTCTGAAGAAGCTTTATGAGAAGTATAATGTGGAGGCTTAGCCTCCCAACTCAACTACTGGGTTTTCTCTTGAGACGATACTTGTGGAGTATTCTCCGCCACAATATTTCTTATAGAATGATTCAAGCTCAGCTAGAGCCAACTGGATAATCTCAACCCGAATCTCCGGTGAAGCATCTAGAAACATTACAAGATTACTGGTTTCCTCTGTGATCTTGGTGGCGTCTGCATCTCGGAAATTCCATCGCCTCGTTAGAATCCTGGAGTCATCGGCGTAGACTACTTCACCAGTGTATGTGGTCTCCGGGTCACTTGGTCCAAGTGGTATGAATTTCTCGTCTCCTTGGCTGAATCTGAGATAGATGTCTCCATTGACTTTGTCTAGATCGAAGCCCCCCATGGGAATAATGTGTCTTACGGAGACTATGTTGTAGAGGTCTACGGCGTTATTGATGTGGGAGAGTTTCCCAGTCTTGATGCATCTCCTGATTAATGCCTCGGCTGATGGACGATAATCCCCAGCTTTTGTGCCAAAGCTCCTGTAGAGTTCTCGCCATGAAGCTATGTGGGGGTGTTTTGTGGGTGGCTGGTCGCCTATGTGTTCCTCTGTTTTTTTAATAGCTTCTTTTTGCAGTGTATAGAGTTCAGGTATCCTGTTT
>CAZZFH010000074.1:0-959 GCA_964653295.1 uncultured Candidatus Bathyarchaeia archaeon
TTTATCTCGTACCTTATCTCGGTGATCTCTGCCTCAGTGACTTTCTTTTCCGCGATATAATCCATCTTCTTGTCCTGTTTCTGCTCAACATCCCTGAACTCCTCAAGGGTCTTGCGCAGCCCCGTTGCCCTAGCTATTAACTCATCTTCTCTGCCCAGCATTTCCTTTGTGGGAGTTGTCATTACCTCCCACTCGATGCGTTTGAGGTCTTCCTGTACTCTTTTCTTGTTGGGGCGCCCACGGTACTCATCCCTGATGGCTTTGTCTGCTTCTGCTAGTGCCTGATTTTTTTCATCTAGCGCATCAAAAAGGGGTCCTAGGCTCTTCTTTATCTCCTGTACCTTGGCGTTGATCCTGTCTCTTTCCTTGCGGTGTTTCTGTGCTTGTTCTCTTGCGACTCTAGCGGTCTTGTTGAGGAGGTCTCGCTCTTCTTTGATCTTCTTTATCTGGTCGAACAGGGTGTTTCTGTTTTTTCTTAGTTCTGCTGCTTGTGCTTCCAGATCATCTAGTTTGTTTTCGTCGATAGCCATGTGGACGTGCACCGTACAATTTTTTCCTCTAATGCAGTACAGGATAAGTTACTAATCTAAAAGGGCTTCTATGTGTCCGGGTTGCTTTTCGTTAGTTTGATAAAATCCAGGGCTATCCTTTGAGGTATGAAGGTTGTTGGAATTGTTGCGGGTCCCAGAAAGACTGGGAATACTGCAAGGCTTGTGGAGGAGGTTATCTCTGGGGCTAAGGATGCTGGGCATGAGACTCTTATGTTCTATATGAGTGAGATGGATGTGGCTCCTCTTGGCGCAGATGAGGATGGGTATGTATATCCTGAGGATGGGTTCAGTGAGTTGATGCCGCATCTGGAGTCTATGGGTGCATTGGTGCTAGGGACCCCCATCTATTATGATCATGTTAGTGCGAGGGCGAAGATATTCATCGATAGGCTCTATTATTATAGTATG
>CAZZFH010000074.1:969-8802 GCA_964653295.1 uncultured Candidatus Bathyarchaeia archaeon
TATCGAAAGCGTTTCCCTGATAATGTAGAGTTTATCAGTGTATTCTCTTGTGGATGGGATAACCCCAATGTCTATAGTGAGGTCGTTGATTGGCTCAATGGGCGAATGAGTCACTACTGGAACATGGACATCGTTGGCTCAATCAAAGCCCATGGGACCGGAAATAAGTCGGTGAAAGATAACAAGAGTCCATTGAAGAATGCCCGATTACTCGGTGAGAGCCTCTAGTCGCTTTGTAGACAGATGTTTACACTGGGGGCTCCCTTGATGGTGTTTCCCACGTAGCATCTGCCTGCTTCCTCTAGGAGTCCTTCTATTGTTTCGTCGTCGAGTTTTGCTCTTATCTTGATATTAGTTGTGAATTCTGTGCATCTGCTTGGATGGCGATCGTTGGTGGTGTCCATGGTTATCTCAAAGCCTTCATGCTGAATGTTGTGTTTTTTCATGTAGGAGACCAGATGCATTCCTGTGCAGAGTCCTAGGCTGGCTGCCATGAGATGCCCCGGGCTCATTCCTCCCGCTGGACTCTCTAGGTCTGGTTTTCCGCTGATTACTGTGAAGCCGTCTGATTCTGCCTTGAGTTTCCAGCCCTCTATCTGGGTTATCTTGACTGTCATACCCCGTGAGAGCAAGTTGGTAAAATAAAATCATTACCGTTTTCCGGTAATGTATCCAGATGCAAGTGGAGAGGTGATAAATGGTATCTGGGCAAAGTCATCTGTTTGAGTATATTGTGCCTGTGTCTGGTGCCAGAAAACCGGTAACTCTCCTTCTTCCACTCTTATGACGTAGTGGTGGCGTTCCTCTAGTGGCTCATTCTTGTGTCTATATTTTCTGGGGGCTTCGTATCTAGTCCTGAATAGCTCAATGCTGAAATCACTCATATCCAGTCCTAAGACTCTGGGCTCCGGTGGGAAAAGCCACGGGATGTATTTCCTGAGATCGAATCTCAGTAGCCTCCAGAGGAAGCCAAATGGACCTTCAGGCAATTCCTCGGTGGAGGGTGGATTATAGTCTGATAAGAGGATGTTTGATGCTCCCAGTGAGCCGTTCATCGTATACTGGAGCCAGTTCCACTCCCAACTTGAGGTAGTGTAATTAGCCCCGGGTGTAAGGCGTTGAGTCACGGTTACATCATACCAGTCATATTCGCTGTTATCCTCGACGAGCTTGAGAACCTCGGTGCGTGTCCAGAGCACGCCATAGGGCTCATGGTGATCGATTTGCGTTATTATCCCTGTTATGCGGTAGCCTGCTGGGGTGGTAACTGGGCTATTCTCATTTAACCAATTGTTGACAGATTCAAGGGCTTTCTCAGTAAAGCCCGTATCATAGACCTGTATCTGGTGTTCAATGGTCTCGTTTTCCTCTATTTGAAGCCATAAGCCGCCTGCCACCAACTGGGTCTCTGATGTACTGTTCTCGATAACGAGGCGTGGAGAATATATCTGGTAGATGTCCCCTGAATTGTTCCCAGTAAAGACTACTGGAATACTATTCAACAGTTGAGCATTAACCTCATCCATATCCCTCTCGTCACCTGAATTATAGACCAAGCCATTCACTTGGATTATTGGGCTCAGTGATAGCAGCAGCAGAACAATTGCGAAAATCCGGGGATTCAACGTAAATCCATTGTTTCACTCTTGGTTTAAAGGTATTTAGAAAAAACAACCAAAATTCAGGGAGACAATATTAATTATAATAGATGTTTTAGGCCAAAAAAATAAACTACGGTGATGTCTCGGGTATCAAGGTGAATGTAGTAACATAAAACATCCTTAGATAGACGAATACGATACTATGCTCTCGTATGCAGCTAAACTGCTCACACGTAGCACGGTGTATAGTTTATTTTATATTACAGTTAAGATGCAATTCAATGATATAGGTTGTCTAAACCTAGGATAGTAATTTTAGGTGCAGGGGTTTCAGGTCTAAGGGTTGCTAAAAAACTCAAGAGGACACTTGAAGTCGATGAAGCGGATCTTTTACTCATAGATCAAAACGATTACCATCAACTTCTCTACAGACTGCATAAGGTCTGCAACTATGAATACGAGGAAAAAGACATCATCATACCTCTTCAGCGTTTAATAAAGGGCATTCCATTCAAAAAAGCGAGAGTCGAAACAATAGAAATTGAATCTGATTTCGTTAATACTGATAACGGAGAGATACCTTATGATATCCTCATAATGGCGTTGGGAAGCCACCCGACCTTTTTCAACATAGAAGGGATACGCGAACATAGCTTAACTCTGGGTAACTATGATGACGCAAAAGCGATCAGGCAAAGACTCTTTGAGGTACTCGAGAAAGCAGAGCAAGAAAAGACTCCACCGAACATAGTAGTTGGAGGGGCTGGTTTTACTGGCATAGAATTTGCTGGAGAACTCTGTGACTGTCTTGAAACGTTTTACAACAAGCATTCAATACAAAAGCCTGAGAAGCTATTCTCGATTGTCGAAGCGCTTCCAACGATATTGCCGGGCTGGGACGAGAGATTAATAGAGACCGGTATGGAATTTCTCGAAAAGAAAAAAATTGAATTGATTCTAAACAACCCTATTGTAAAAGTTGGAGAAAAAGAGCTTATACTAAAGGACGGAACCACGTTAAATCCTGACTTATTTATTTGGACCGGGGGCGTGGAAGGGGATCCAGCCTGTGGAAAAAAGTTTGATATAAAATCAAGAAGGATAATTGTGAATAAGACTCTTCAGTATTTCAACTTCGACATCTTCATTGCAGGGGATCTAGCGTGTACAGTTAACAAAGAAGGTAAGCCCATGCCCCCAAATGCTCATATAGCGATGATGCAAGCAGACGTTGTAGCAAATAACGTAATCTCTATGCTAAGAAACAAGCCCCTCAAAAATTACATGTATGCGCATGCGGGCGAGATAGTGACTTTTGGTAACACATATGCTGAGGGGGAGATATTTGGGTTTAGACTCTGGGGGCTACCGGCGAAAATCATGAAGCAGTTCATACACGTTTGGTATCTGTACTCGATTGGTGGATTTGGTCTGCTCCTTGAATATTGGTAGAATTTCTGTATCCCCAGATAAAACCAATCTACCAAGAACAACACTCAGAAAAAGATCCCTTAACAAGTAATATCCAGTTTTCACTACTCCTCTGAGGGAAATTCAATATACCTGTTATATGAGCCAGAAGAGCCCGCGTAATATTTATTTGACTGCCCCTGTCATAGTTGGTGCACAACGCCTTGGTAGCTCAGTGGTAGAGCGGCAGCCTTGTAAGCTGTTGGCCGCGGGTTCGACTCCCGCCCGAGGCTCCAATTCTTCTTATATTTGATTAAAATACGTCACTCATTTCAAATATTCCATGAGCGCAAGCTATTTTTTCTTAGGGGCTTTCTTGCTCTTATTTGCAGGCTTTTTCTTCTTGGTGGGCTCTTTTTTCTTGCTTGCCCTTTTCTTTGGCTCATTTTCCTTATGCTGGAGCCTTTGATGCTGTTTCATTCCCTGCTCAGAATTATAGACCTTACCACAGATGGGGCATGGGACAGCCACAGCCCCAAGCTCGATGTTCTTCCCCATGAGTTCTTTCTGAAGCTGCTTCATCAGCTTTTCCCCCTCGATGTAACTGATCTTTTTCTCTGTCTTGATCTTTATCCCCACGGTTAGGGTGAAGTTTCTGAATTCTTGCTCATCTCTTTCGAGTCCAACCGCGTTTACTACGCCTAGAAGCTTTTCATCCTGTGCCATCATTTCACCACAAGGGGATGTTCACAGAGAATAGTGTACCCAGATTATAAAATTATATTCATTAATATGGATAATCCGTTTCCATGAGACAATCCAATAAATCAAGATACCTCTGTAGATATTGATTTAAACAATAAAATCCGTGAGAAACATGACAAATATGGAATTCAATGTACAGGAATGGGGAACACGACCCAAAGTAGGCAAGGGATACGCCGCTGATGTAGATGGAAAATGGTGCTGCTTCATAGAAATCAAAGATGGTGCCTATAGGGGCGATCACATCCACCCCTATGACCAGTATACTGTTCTACTCGGGGGAAAGGCGATGACAGTGAAAGAGATTGAAGGTGAGATAGTGGAGATTCCCTTACAAGAGAATGTTCTCTACAAGACCCCGAAGGGAGTACCCCATATCAACGTAGCACTAGGAGACGCCGTGCTCTACGAGTGGTGGGACGGTCCATACGAGGATGAGCCATGCCCAGGGTTATTCGATGAATACAAGAAGGGTAGAGTTGGTCCAAGGGATTAGTTAGATAATCCCTGTTCTCGTTTACCATAGCTAACTACTAGGTCTACGAGTTTCTTTGAGTCTACCTCTGCTCGGGCTCTCCAGTCGAGGAAGAGTAATCCTTGCTCATTCTCACCAAGATACCCCTGATTGATATAGCGGTCGACGTTGAGTTTCACCCTCCAACCGGGTAGCTTCTCCTCTAGCACCCGTTCAACATCCTGTCTGAGTGCTTTACCCTGTTTTGATATTATGTAGGCTACTGAGACTGCGAGTCCTGCGATGTCATCGATTCTCCAGCCGATGGTTTTCGCTGTCTTCTGGTCTACCGTGCCCCTCATGGTGATGTAGTAGCGTGCGTCCTGTAGCTGTGTACTAGTGGGTTCTACTATGTCTGGGTCGTCGAGTACCTGTGTGACTTTTAGATCGAGTGGCTGTAGCTGCTTGTCCAGCACCTCAAGTATATTCTGCCAGTCCGAGCCCAGTTCCTTGCGTAGCTCCCATCCCCTCACACCGGGTAACTTGTGGTGTGTGAAGAACAGTATGTGTACTGCGTCCTTGAGTTTCCTCTGATATAGTTGCTGTGATTTGCTTACTCGTTGCGCCATAGTTTCCACTCCTCATAATCTACTAATACTGGCAAGCTTACCTTGGCTTGCCCCGGGTCCGGTCTGAGCTCCACGTTGTGGATTATTGTATGTTCTTCCATTAGGCGGTCCCAGTCCGCGTTCGCGTAGCCATAACTCACCATGAAGACCGTCAGGTAAGCCCTGTAGACGCTGTCCTCATAGGTCTCAGCCCCTATCCAGTCCCAGTAATCAATGCTGCCGCCGGGTCCAACCCGCTCACCTAGTTCCTTCCAGAACTCCTCGATGGTCTCAGTGAATCCCTCATCCAAGAGTATGCCCATTAGACGCGCCTCATCCCTCGTGGCTACCCCGGTCTCACGTTCCTCGATATCGAGGTCTTGCCACCGCTCAGCGAAAGGCACTAGGTCTCCCCAGTATGCCATGCTCTCTGCTAGGGTCCTTGCGCTTATCTGCTCCATCTCCACCAATGGGTGCCACGATCTAAGGAATATATCAGCGATGGCTCCGATGTCCAGCGCCATGAGGCTCTGGCTCAGCATAAACGGGTCCTTGTAGAGGGTCGTAGACTTGTGCTCTATCCACTGGTTCTGACGCTCAAGCACTGTACTGAGTTCTTTTAATGCCTCAGCGTCCAAGCAGAAGTCCTTGACGTCCTTGATCTTGGGGTAATGCTTCTGAATTATGCCCATCACATAATCAAAATCGATATCGAAGGGCTCTATCTTGCCGCTCTGGACCATCCTGCAGAGGTTTATGACGCTCTCAAGCTCACTCATCTTATTCCTCAATTATCCTCGGCTCTGAGACCGACTCTGATTTATGCACCATGATGATGTGAACATCTTTTCCCTTGAATGTAACCCGGCTCGGCGTGATAGCCATGTATTGATCATTGGTCCCCTCCATGGTTGAGACAATAAAGTCACTTACAGCCTCCTTGTTCTGGGGGTCCATGTGAAGGTCGAACTCATCTACTGCCCTGAATGGGCTGATGACGTTCTGCTGGAGCGCCAAGAGGAAGGCCATTACGCTTGTGCTCCTCTCTCCTCCGCTATGCGTGTATGGGTCGAGACGCTGGGATACTGCTCCCTTGAATCCAACGTGAATCTCCAGTCCAGCGTCCTCGATATCGTGACTATTGATGAGCCTCACCTCACCGGTTGCCTGAAGCCTCCGCAGTAGAACCTTGTACCTGATATTCACCTCGTCGAGAAGTTTCTCCGTTACCTCGCGCCACTTCCTGTTGCGCTCCTCGATCTCTTGGAGTATCTTGCGGCGGTTCTCCCTAACCTCCTCAATCCGTTGCTGGATCTCCTTGAAGGTCTCGTTATAGCTCTCGTACATCTCCTCAGCTTCATCAGGGATATTCGCCATCCCCATGAGGATTCCTTGTGTTTTCCTTATTTCGTTGAGTATCTCTTCACCGGTTCTACCCGTATCGATTCTTGGTCCCCTGATGATTGCTTCTGCTTCAGCGTCTTTCAGGTCCCTGTTAGACCTGTCTATCTGACCCTGCAGTAACTGTATCCTGCGTGTTAGCCGTTGCCTACGGTCCTTCAGTAATGCTAGTCTGATCCTGCTATCGATGTATTGATCATTTGCCTTAACGATTCGTTTACGGAGGTTTTCCATCTCCTCAACGATCTTGGATGCTTCCTGCTCAGCTGTAGTTAGTTGCCTTGTAAATGTCTCAAGCTGGGTCTGTACGCTGCTCCTCTGCTCATTAAATTGACTGCTCAGGGTCTCATAGGTCTCGACCTGTGTCTCCTCCATCTCCTTGAAGAGACTGAAATAATCATCCAGCTTCTGGGGTCCCATCTGCAGCTGGTTCAACAGGTTCTTGTAGGTGGTCTCGAAGCGTCTCCGCTGCTGACTGCTCCTGAGTATATTATCTTCCAGCTGGGTGATCCTGTCCTTCGAAGCATTAATGCTGTACTCGCTAACCCCTACGACCCGCTCAGAATCTATCCTTTTCTCGATGAGGTCTTCCCGATGTGTTCTCAAGTTCTGGAGCATCTGCTCGCTATCAACGATGATCTTGGTGTTCTGCTCCATCTCCTCCTCGGCATCAAAGAGCTCCTTCTCAGCTTCCTCTAGTTCTGTTGATAGTTTCTCTACTTGTTGCTCCACTGACATTACCCTGCTCCAAGCCATCTCCTGCTGTAGGAATGTCTGCCTTGTCTGGAGCTGCTTTTTCTCTTGGAGGCGCTCGTTCTGCTCTCTCCAATAGTTGAGGGTCTCACGTGCCTGATTCAACAGGTTCCCAAGGCTCTGCTCTTCGCTGAGCACCCCGCTGAGCTTGCTCTTTGCCTCGATTACATCTTGCCTGAATGTGGAGAATCCGACTGCTTCTTCCAGTATCTCCAGTCTTTCCTTGGGGTTTATGTTGGCGAACCTGCTGGGCATGGCTTGATGCATGATGATAAGCATGTTGTTGGGGTCGAAGCCATAGGTCCTGAGGAGTTCCACTACCTCTGCCTTGGACACGTTTCGCTGGTTTATCCTGAACCCATATTTTCCATCTATTCGGAGGGTTCGGGTTAGCGTAATATCATCCATGTTGTACTGGGGTACTGGTCTGTAACCGTTCTCGCCGATGCTGTTATTGAGGTTCAGTGTTACCCTAGCTGTATCGCTGCCCCACCTGATGAGGTCGCTCAGCTTCTTTGATCTTTCAGTGTATGTGTCTCCGAGGGCGACGCATATACCCAGTAGTAGGCTTGATTTGCCTGAGCCGTTTGGTCCGCAGACTACGTTGACCCCTTCTTTTAGGGGTATCCTGGCGTACTCGTATGACATGAAGTTCTCTAGTATTACCTCTCGAATGAGCATGGGTTTTCCTCGGACTCTGACATCTTAGCTGAGCCTCATTTTTAAATATTGACTAAAGGAATCGGGTTTCTGGGTACAATCAGGTGAATATCATGAGTTTCTGGGGTTTTTTCATTATTAAAATCACATGATTTTGTATGTCGATTATAATTATCTGTAC
>CAZZFH010000075.1:0-8783 GCA_964653295.1 uncultured Candidatus Bathyarchaeia archaeon
ATGAGTCTCGATGCTGTTTACTTTACCTTTCTCGCCGCTTGGCATGAAGACGATATCATCCCCTGGCTTCAGCTCGCCTGTCTCGACCTTGCCTACTGGTGTGGTTCCGACGCCCCTGATAGTATAGACTTCCTGTACCGGTATCCTTAGCGGTTTGTCTGTTGGCTTCGGGGGTAGTTTAAACTCGTCCAGTGCCTCCAGTAGAGTTGGTCCCTTGTACCAGGGCATCTTTTCGCTCTTGTTTACCAAGTTGTCTCCTGTCCAGCCGCTCGTGGGTACGAAATTGATCTTGGACGGATCATAGCCGACCATCTTCAGTAGCCTGCTTACACCGTCCTTTACTTCCTCATACCTATTCTCTTCCCAGTTCACGCTGGCGTCATCCATCTTGTTTACTGCAACAACCATTTGATCGACTCCAAGCGTCTTCGCAAGGAAAGCGTGCTCTCTTGTCTGACCCCCTGGGTTTGTACCTGCCTCATACTCACCTCTTTTGGCCGATATCATGAGGATGGCTCCGTCTGCTTGGCTCGCCCCAGTTACCATGTTCTTGACGAAGTCCCTGTGCCCAGGGCTATCGATTACAGTGAAGACGTTCTTTCTTGTCTCCAGCTCATAGAATGCGAGGTCGATGGTTAATCCTCTCTCGCGTTCTTCCTTGAGCTTGTCCAGAATCCAGGCATACTTGAATGAGCCCTTGCCAAGAGCCACTGCTTCGGCTTCAAAATCTCTTAGCGTTTTCTCTGGGATCGCTCCAGCATCGTAGAATAGGTGTCCAACGCTGGTGGACTTGCCGTGGTCTACGTGTCCTATGATGATGAGGTTGATATGTGGTTTTTCTCTTTTACTCATCTTTTTTCTTACTCCTTTACCCTATGGTGATAATAAACAATGGATGAGTTTTAGAATCTTTCTTTTATATACATAAAAATTGTGGCTAAAACCGGTGTTTTTGGGCTTTATTATGAATGTTTTGATTCGAGGGCTCCTCAACGCCTGAGCAAGAGGTAGGAGATTTCAGAGCATTGAGGACCCATTTATTTTATGCGGGGTCCTTTTATTTAGTTTTATGGTAGTCGTATATTACAGTAAATCCAAGGCGTTGGTTTAGAAACCTATTTTATCTTTATTTTTGCCTATCTATTTGGGGTTCTTATGCCTAAGCATTGGACTGAGAAGCTGTTTATCGAAGAACCTGACTTGTTCAGGACCACTATTGAGGCGCGGTTTGAGAAGACAGAGTTTGAGATAGAGGGGCTCTTGAGGCTTTTTGATATGCATGGTGTGCCTCCGGGTGCTACGTTGCTTGATATGGGGTGTGGTATTGGCCGTATTTCTATTCCCTTAGCGAAACAGGGATACAACATAGTTGGTCTTGATTTATCTCCCTCATATATACAGAGAGCAATCGAGTACGCAGAAGAAGAAGACGTCACAGATCATACACGGTTTATCGTCGGGGATATGCGGAATATCGGGTCGGTGTTAGCTCATTTTAGTGGGTTTGATGCGGTGCTGAGTATGTGGACCTCGATGGGTTACTGGGATGAGGAGACTGATCTGAGTATACTCGGTCAGTGTTTGGGCTTAGCCAAGCCGAGTGGTGTTTTCATCATGCACACCGCTAGCCGTGATGGCTTAATCAAACGGTTTCAACCCCGAGACTATATGTTTGATGAGAGGGGGGTGCTCTTGTTGATGGAGAGGACTCTAGATCTTGAGACCAGTCGAATGGTTAATCAGTGGAGCTATTACCAGCGGGATGGCGAGGACCTTAGGTTCCTGAACCGGGTAGAGATCAATCACAGGGTTTACTCTCTTCATGAGTTGAGGACGCAATTCGGGGAAGCTGGGTGGGAGTATGTTGAGGCTTATGGTGGTTTTGAGCTCAAGCCCTTTACCAAGGATGTCTTCTCCATGATAATCGTCGCCAAGAAATGAAACCCTATTCTGTTCTGAATGAGTATAGGTAGCCGAGGTTATCAAATACATAGAGATGGTCTCCTAACGCTACTGGTACCCCGGATAATCCGGATATCAAGGGAATCTCTTGTTTCACTGAGCCAGTCTGTGCGTCTAAGAGATAGACATTGGCATCATTTGAGCCGATGATCAAAGTATTTGTCCCTTCCACCAGAGTGGGGGATGATAGAATCCTATCCCCTGTATTATAGACCCAGATGGTTTTACCCATGTTTGCATCAACTGCGTATACTTTGCCCCCATGGTTCCCATAGTAGATTTTCTGGTTCTCGGGGTCTACGGTGGGTGAGGACATGCTCCTGTAGCCCCCGCGGTGGGTCCAGATGGATTTCCCGGTCGATATATTGATGGCGTAGAGGTATCCATCCCAAGACGTGGTGTAGACTATTCCTTCATTGACTGCTGCAGTGGATTTTATATCATCCCCAGTCCTGAATCTCCATCTCTCAGTCTGATTATTGAGCCAGTAACAATACAGGTGCCCATTGTTCTCCCCAATGAAAATACAGCCTGTTTCTGGGTCAATTGTAGGGGTGCTGTGGGGGTGGTTTCCCAGTTTGCTGCTCCTGAAGACCTCCTTTCCTGTATCCGCGTCTACTCCCACAATATATCCATCTGGTGTATGCATCTCGACCCCGATATACACTGTGTCATTGTAGAGTGTGGGTGAGGAGCCGATATAGTCCCCAAGCTTGGTATTCCAGACCCGCTTTCCGGTGTCCTTGTTTAGGGCGTATATCCAGCCGTCATAGGCTCCAATGTAGACTTGGTTGCGGTTAGGGTCTATTGTGGGTGAGCCATGTATCCCATTCCTCGAGAAACGGGTATAATAGCTCCACTTGACACGCCCAGATAAGCGATCTATGGCTACTATGGCGCGTGTATCCAAGCCGATGTAGATATATTCGTCATCTACCGCGGGGGAGCTCTTTGAGGCGCTGTATTGTCCTCTGTTGAGGCGTTTGGTCCTCCACTCGGGGATAATCTCAGAGTCTATTGTGCAGTCTGGTGGAGCTAATCCTTGGTGAGTTAAGCTCATCCTGTATGTGTACCAGTACTGGCTTGGTGATATTGTGGCTTGGTTGTAGTTGATGATTCTGGGTTCTGGTTGATAGATTATGCTGAATATTGTTATGGCTATGAGTAGGACCGCTGTAAAGCTGATTATTCTTCCCCATTTCATAGCCGTCATTCTTTGTATTCCCGCTGGAGTGGATTTAAGAAGTTAGGTTATCACTTTTAAAATCTAAACCCAGTAATCTATGTAACTTGTCTGAGGAAAACCCAAGATATTTTAGCTCCATCAAAAAGTGGAGGGACTGGCTAAAAGCTAATCATAATGAAGGTGATTTCATCTGGGTAATCACTCAGAAAAAGTCCTCAAAGAAGCCTGGCATAAGGTATGATGAGGCTGTTCTTGAGGCGGTGGCTCATGGCTGGATTGATGGGAGAATGAAGCGCCTTAATGATGACGAGTTCATGCAGCGATATACCCCGAGACGCAAGGGGAGCAACTGGTCCAAGAGTAACCGTGAACGCGCTGAACGTTTGATGGCTGAGGGACGCATGACCCCAGCAGGCTTGAAAACAGTTGAGGCTGCAAAGGAGAATGGTCGCTGGGAAAAAGCATACAAGAGTCGAATTGATACAGAAAAAGTGCCAGATGATCTTCTAGCTGCTTTAATGAAAAACAAGACGGCTCATGAAAACTTTGAGTCTTTTCCGCCTTATGCTCGTTTCATGTATCTTCTTTGGATAAACGAGGCGAAACGTGAGGACACGAGGGAGAGACGCATCTATACCATTGTTGACCGGTCTGAGAAGAACCTGAAGCCGGGTATCGATCTCCGAATAAGCAAAAAGCCTACCTGATGGCTTCAAGGAAAGCGTTTAACGCCTTCAATAATGGTTCGACTGGTTTTGAGAGAAACTCATGTGGCACATCTCTTAACACAACATGGTATGCTTCGGGGAGGGTCTCCAAAGCCATTTGCACCTCCTCTGTGCTGAGCATACCAAACTCAGCCTGTATTATCAGCACTGGGCACTTAATCTTCTTCAGATGCTCCTCAGGGTGGTATCCGTAGAAGTGGCTTCCAGAGGAATCCAGATTCATTCCATTCTCAGCGATGGTTTTGAGAAGCCTCGTGTCTAGTAGGCTGAGGTTTTTGGCTCGTGTCAACCCATATACTGGGTCAAAATCCTTGTCTGCTTCCTGCATCTCCTTGTAGATTCTCTGGTAGGTCTTGTTTTCTTCAATTAGCTTAATCAAACCCGAGAAAACCTTTCCCATCCTATCAGATGGAACAGGTTCCTTCAGGCTGCTGTCTCCTAGGATAATGGTTTGGACCTTCTCAGGGTGCTCTGCGGCTATCTTTGTGGCTATCCTGCCCCCTAGACTATGCCCAAAGATAACAACAGGTTCCCCAACCACTCCATCAATAAATCGCAGTGTATCTTCCAGATAGAAACCGAAACCATATTCCTCTGTGTGCTGTGAACCACCATGCCCCCTAAAATCAGGGGCATAAACCTTCCATCGGCTCATGAGCATCGGTATTACTGGCTGGAATGCTTGCCACCTGTTGGCTGTTCCATGCAGTAACAATATTGGTGGGCCATCATTGTCTGAAACACCGTAGTTGATCTCGGCTTCTCCTGTGTTGAAGCGCTTCTCGGTTATCATGGTTTGTGAGTGTTTTTCATGGATTTAATCTTTCATAGCTTGAACTCTTCAATGGTCTCTAATCGAGGGAATCGTTCTTTCACCGGTAAATGCGCTATTACTAGCTCTACAGTGTCTATCCTGAGTGGACCGACTCTAGTATCCCTGTTTTGCTCCAGATACTTGATAAATTCCTCGTATTCTTCCTCGCTTTGGTACTGGGCGATGCTCACATGCGGTAGAAACCGAGGATAATCATGTCCCATCTTCTGGATTCCCGGTATATCTAGTAGGGCTCCGTTAATCTCTCTTATGACTCCCCCATCTTGGGCTTGGATGACTACTGCTGATTTGAAGTTGTTAAATTTCTCCAGTCTGGCTTCAAATGGGCTAAACTTCTCCAAAATATCCTTCGCTTCGCTGATAATCCTATACAATTCTTCTTTTGTTAGTTCATCCTCGTTTTTCTTCTCTTGGGCGAGAAAACACCCGATCTCCTTGACTGTGATATGGAGATATTCACTTGGACATGGCTCTATGCATTGGAACTCGGTTATCTTGGATTGGATATCCCTGATCTTCCCTATTACTGCTTGATCTTTGACCCTAACTAGGAATGTTAGATACTCTGTCCTGCCTTTTGCCCAATCGTTTTCCACCCAGTTTTCCATTACAAAGGGCTCTTGGTATCTATTTTCCCATACTTGATTATACTCCTCGGCTTGTTTTTCCCAATCCAGCTTCATAGAATCAATAATATCCTGTTGGGGGTGTTTCTTAAAACAATCTAAAAATACACATTTAGAGTGTTATGTAGTGGATTTCTCTATCATCTGGCCACCGGTAGCTGAAGCCGTCGTGCTCCAGCTCCATTAACACGTAATCTGGATGGTTCGCTGTGTCAAAGAAGTTGGCTGCCCAAGTAATCTTGTCATAAACCTTCTTCCTTGCTGTCATGTCTTCTTGTTCCCAAGTCTTGCCCATGCCCCTGATGAAACCATCCATCTCGTTTCCCTTCAAAGTCAAATAGTACTCGAACCTTGGGTTCTCTCGTATTTGTTGAAGTTTTTTTGCGTTTTTTCCTCCACGTGCACCGGTTATCATGTAGAATTTTCCTTCTAAGTGGATGAGGGTCATTGGTCGTACTCTTGGCTGGTCCCCTTCTACTGTGGCGAAGGATACTACTTGTTGTTCTTTTAAACTGCTCCTTATCTTGTCCAGTGTTTGCATAGTTTCAGTGATGGCTTTGTTTTGATAAGGCGTTCCAGTAAAGGATGCTGATTTTCAAGAAACGTTGATGATCAAATGGATTAAATATGGTGCTGTATCCCTAAGCCGGTATCATTAGGAGGGGAAAAAGATGAGTGTGGAGAGAAACGACAAATTATATCTGGGCTATCTTGCATCTAGCCACTTCATCATACATGTCTACACCATGCTTCTCCCAGTGCTCTTACTACCCTTTCAAGACGAGCTTGGCATAAGCCTTGTCCAGCTAAGCCTACTATCTTCAATCCCTCGACTGCTCAACGTATTCATCTACATACCAACAGGTGTAATTAGTGACAAGTATCCTGCACAGACGCTAACCATGAGCTTCTTCGTAACCCTGCTTGGATCCCTTGTGATCCCATTGAGTAATGGGTTCAACATGCTTCTGGCAGGCTTCATACTCATATCGGTAGGCTCAACACTCTATCATCCACCCAGTCTTAAGATGGCGAGCAGCTATGACGTGACCAAGTTAAGTCTGGCACTTGGTATTCATAATATCGGCTCCAACATCGGTTTCGCTGCTGGTCCCCTTCTATTAGGATTATTCTTGACTCGCTGGGGTTGGCGATACAGTTTCTATGTTTGGGCTGTATTCACATTGGTGATGGCGTTTTTCAGTATAGGATACACTAGGAAGGCATTATCAGGTGGAGAGAAAAGAAAGATCAATATCATCGGTGGGTTAAGGGATGTTATTACTAAGGATTTTCTCATTGTAGTAGCTATCTCCACGGTTATCGAGGCTATTTTCAATGTGTTGGTGACCTATGTTCCGGTCTACTTCACTATCGAGATTGGTTTGAGTTACAGTCTCACGAGTATAATATCTGGGCTCGGGCCAATCACAGGGATATTGGGCAGCATAGTCGGTGGGTATACTGGTGACCGATTTGGAAGGTATCGTATGGGGATCATCGTAAACGTATTGTTGGCTGGTTTTCTCTTCATATTTCCCTCATTGAAAACCCTGTTGATTGTGGTGGTTATCTATGCGATGTATCGTTTCCTTCAGGCTTCATTTATGCCTCTGCTCAATAGTATGATTGCTAGTCACAGCAGCATTGAGAACAGGAGTCTAGCCTACAGTTTCAACTTCGTTTTAGTGAATCTTTTTGGGGCTTTATCTACTACGGGTGCTAGTATTTTGATTGAGAACTATAGCACTAGGGTGATTTTTCCTCTTTCAATAGCTGCCCTTGTTCCTGTCTGTTTATTGATCTGGTTGCTAAGCAGATACGCGAAATAGGGCAGCTATGGGTCCTATCTTAAGAATGATGTAACCACTGTGAGTATATCCTGTTGACATAACTCATAAACAAATTTCTTAGTTACACTTCAATGCTGAACTCCTATGTATAACACTTATATAGTAAATTACTATGGCTGGGTCCAGATTATTATTAACCTCTGGGTCAACTGCTGGTTCTTCTAGCCATATCTCTCCCTTTTTTATTTTTTTTAAAAAAAAAGATGAGGAGCTTGATGGCTAAGGTATATGCCACCAGAGGTGCATAACTATCATTCTGAGCCACCAAGCTGTATAAAGGAGATAATCAAAGATCAAGTACATTCTATCCACCGTTCCGGTGTTTTTCTGTAACCAGAAAAATAGCTTAACGGTTATGTCATAAAAACAGAGGCTTAGAGGTGACACAAGTATTAATCTATGAATAAGTGTCGCATCCTTCCCCGATAATCAGCAAAGGCAGCCCGCCCTGTATCAGTAAGGCTTAGTCTAGTCACTGGCTTCTTATCCACGAACTCCTTCTCCACCTCAATGTATCCTGCTTCTTCAAGCTTACTCATATGACTACTAAGGTTACCAAAAGTCAATCCAAGCTGATTCATCAAGAAGATAAAATCCGCGCTCTCAACAACATAAAGATTCGCCAGCAATAGAAGCCTAACTGGCTCATGGATTAACTTATCAATCTCCTTGATATCAGGCAGCTTATCTGGGGAATTACTCATCCTCAGATACTCCTTCAGGAATAGGTTGAACAGGGTAATCGTTTCTAAACTTACGGAACCTAAGCACACCAGCCACTATGAATACAGCGCTCAAGGATAACGTATAGAACTGTGCGCCAATTAATTTCTCAGGAAAATCTAGTAAGGAGAAGACCAACCCCAGCCCCACTGCAATCGCAGTATAAACAAGAGATAATTTGTCCCCTGATTTGGAGTATTGATACTGTAGTCCTCCGAAGAAGATTAAACCGATTAGCAGTGGAATCCACTTGTAGAATAGGTCTCCAGTGATTCTGCCATATAGTAGGTAGATGAAAACCACTAACGCCAACATGACTGCATCCATGAAGGTGAATATCCCTATTCCTATCTTCTTTCCTTCCTCATCGGGGAGCTTCAAGTAACCTATCCTTGGATATGTGTATCTTTCCCTGAAACCCTCCACTATCTGTTTTATGAATATCACATACAGTGCTAGGAAGGGCGCGAAGGATGATGTTCCTCCGAACGTTGAGCTTACTACAAACAGGATTGCTCCCATTAGTAGCTCCATTAAACCATCTTGATTAAGGAGTTTGTAGGCTTTTTGCTCCATTTCTTTTAGGTTTATTTTATCAGACATCTCTGAAATATCACAAACTGCTTTGCATTATTTAAACACTTTGCAGCACAAAGTAAGGAATGTTACTAAGCATTTTAAACACCTGCGTCAATCAAGATGTATGAGCATAGTAGAAGCAATAACAAGCAACTTCTGGGTGATATTCATCTTCTTCAGCATAATATACCCAAGACTCCAACAAGGCATGATACAAAACGCACGAGAAAACGCGTTAAAACGCCTCGGCAGAAAAAGGGGAACAAACGTAGTAACCCTAATCCACAGACA
>CAZZFH010000076.1:0-8698 GCA_964653295.1 uncultured Candidatus Bathyarchaeia archaeon
TAATCCTTGGGAACATAAAGAAGGTACTTGATTTTCTTATCAAAACTAGTCTCGCGCTGACTCATACCGGTAATTAGGGAATCACTCTGTAAAACCATTCCCACATCGAGCTAAACTCAAATACCAAATAAATAACTGAGTTCAGAGTTGACCCAATACATATTGGCGCTAGACGAGGGAACCACAAGCGCCCGAGCCATACTATACGATGAGAACGCACAGGTACAAGCCATAGGGCAACACGAGTTCACCCAACTCTACCCCAGACCCGGATGGGTAGAGCATAACCCAGAGGAAATATGGAACGCACAACAATCAGCAATACAGGATGCTCTACAAAAGGCAAAGATCGAGCCTTCGATGATCTCCTGTATAGGCATAACTAACCAGCGGGAGACCACGATAATATGGAACAAAAAAACAGGCATACCCATAACCAACGCGATAGTCTGGCAGTGCAGAAGAACCACCGAACTAGTCGAGGCGATCAAAAAAGAATATGGATCAATGATCAAAGAAAAGACCGGTTTAGTGCCTGACAGCTACTTCAGCGCCCCCAAAGCCCAATGGATTCTTGAAAACATCCCGGGTGCACGCGAGAAAGCTGATCGAGGAGACCTCCTCTTCGGCACAATAGATACCTACCTAATATACCGCTTAACAAACGGCAAATCCCACATTACAGATCAGAGTAATGCGAGTCGAACCCTCCTATACAACATCCACAATCAAGAGTGGGATCCAGAGCTTCTAGAAATATTCAAAATACCAGACAATATGCTCCCCGAGGTAAACCCCAGCAGTGGACTCATCACCCACACAAAAACACTAGGAGCCAACATACCGATCACGGGCTGTGCAGGAGACCAGCAAGCCGCCCTCTTCGGGCACAACGCTGTCAATCCCGGAGACAGCAAATGTACCTATGGGACAGGAAACTTTCTCTTGATGAACACAGGAACCAATCCGGTAGCATCAGAGAACCTCCTAACCACAATAGCATGGAAAATCCAAGGCGAGACCACCTATGCCCTCGAAGGCAGCATATTTACCACTGGAGCCGCTATCCAGTGGCTAAGAGACGGTCTCGGGATAATATCTTCAGCTGAAGAAACCGAGACCTTGGCAGAATCAATTTCAGACAACCAAGGCGTCTACATGGTCCCTGCCTTCACTGGCCTAGGGGCTCCCCACTGGGACCAAAACGCCAGAGGTATCATCACAGGGCTAACCAGGGGCACTACAAGGGCTCACATCGTCCGAGCAGCCCTAGAATCCATCGCCTACCAAACATATGACCTAGTAGAAGCCATGCAAAAAGACAGCCAAACCCAGATCAAAGACCTCCGAGTAGACGGAGGCGCCACACAAAACAACTATCTAATGCAGTTTCAATCAGACATACTAAACATACCTATAACCCGCCCACACACAACCGAAGCAACAGCAAAAGGAGCAGCATATCTAGCAGGACATGGAGCAAGCATATGGAGCCTAAAAGAATTATTAACCCTGACCACAAAAAGCACTCAATTCACACCAAAAATCAGCCAAACCGAAAGAAAAAAACTACTAACGGGCTGGAGAAAAGCATTAAACAAGACACTATCCCCCTAGCAAACCTCTCCCCACTAAGAGAGACCTAAATCTAACCAACAAAATAAAAAAAGGTGAGGCATTGCAGATAGCTTTCAGGGTTTAAATACTCTCAGCCTGGACCGTGATTTCGCCTGTGTCTACGGGCTCTATCACGGCTTCTTGTTTTTTATATAGGGTTCCACCGTTGAGTGCGTCTAATTGATGGACCAAGTACCGCTGGGCAGCTATGTAGTCTTTTTCGCTTATCCACTCCCGCTCCATAGACTGGAATAGCCCTACCTCGATCCTGTCCAGTATCTCCCGCTCTTTGAGCATGTCTAGCTCTATCTCCGCTTCACTGATCTGTCTCGATAGAGGTGTTTCAGCCCCAAGGTCTCCAGCGACTCTTTCTAACAAGTCGTTGAAGGCATCTGTTTGCGGCTGAATGTTTTGATCTAGTCTCTGCCCAAGGTTCCCAGCGAATAAACGCTTCAAGGTCTTCTTCACGCCGCTCTCAAAAGATACCCGGACAGGAGGATAATACCCGTAACCGTCCTCGTATCTAAACAGGTAGAAGGGGAGGTAGATGGTTTCTCCTTTTTTATATTTAATCTCCAGGAGACGAGATATTTTCCGGAGGTCTTCTTCGAGGGTTGCCTCTGCTTCCCCAATTTTTTCAAATATGCTCATACAAGTGTCGATCGTCTTCCCGTGTCTCTCAACTAGTTCAGCCAGTCGAGCTTCAGAATGAAGCTTCTCGGCCTCAATTTTCGACTCCCAGGCAGATTTCTCTGATTCTGCCCTACTCTCGTTCTCTGAAACCTGTTTGCTGCGCCTATTTTCATGCTCCTGTATTTCTCTGGTTAGCTGTTTCACTTTTTTATTTTGGTCGCCTATCGCCCTCTTAGCATCCCGGTCACCCTCTGCTGCTCGCTTCTCAAGTTCCATGGTTTCCCGGGTTATCTCCTCGATTTCCAGCTGCTTGGCTTGGATTAGGCCCTGGGTTTCCTCTTCGATGGCTTTGTTTTCTTTCTCGAGTGTTTTATCTATTTCTTTGAAGGCTTCTTCCTTCTCCATAACTAACGCGTCGAGTCTCTCCATGGACTCTTTTTGATGTACATCCAGTTGTTTCTCTTGTTCTTCCCGGATTACGTGCTCTATGGACTCTAAGCGTTTTTTTGTGTGCTCTATTGACTCAATCCTCTCCAAGGTTTCCTCGTGGACCTTTTTGAGTTTCTTCTGTGTAGCGGTGAAGCGCCTACTAGTATAGAGTGGCTCAAACAGGATAGAATCACCTTCTTCTACACCAGAGGCTTCTAAGAGATACCTTACTTTTTCTTCCTGCTCAACCAGTCCTTTAACACTGACTGTAGCGTACTCCTGTTCCTCGCTCATCAACGTTATCACCGTGTTGAGCCATACCTGCTTGTCTTCGCTGTTCTCGAGTTTCTCACACTCATCCAGGATCTCTGAGAGGTCCTTCTGCAACAGAAGGCGTTTATCGGATTCGGAGTAACCCAGCAGATCAAACACGATTTTCTCGCCATCGACCGTATAGACCCTGAAAGGGTAATGAGCCTTCACTAAAGCCGTCGGTTCGCCGCGTCCCTCCCTGCTTAGCGCCACTAGAAATGCGAGTGCTGACTCGTTTTCTGCTTGTATTGGGTTCTGCTCGTTGCCTCCGGCTACATATGGTATAAAACAATGCATAGTCTATCCCTGTGTGTCGTGCTTGATTCTTGGAAATATATTGATTATTTATTACTGATATACGTTAGAGAACCATGTATTTTTCTGCGCTTTAATCTGGGAAGGAATATTGGTGGATAGTTATTTGACTCGGGGGCTACTCGTCTCGGGGCAAACCTCTTGACATACAGGACATTATTGGTCTTTAGACAGGGGGGGAAAATCAGATAAAAATATATATTTAGTATAAAGTAAATAAAATTTATCCAAACATGTTACTTTTTCACTAAATATTGACGGATATGAATGTACATTCTACCTAAAAATAACTGCTTAAACGCATCGTGTTTTTTAATATATATTCAACACGAATAGTAACAATAATATAGATTATTGATCACGATCAAGCGTCTATTCTCCTAGAGAGAGTTTATAGCAGAATAGAAAGAGAACAGAAAGACTGTTCAAAAACTGAAGGAAAAAAAATGAACAAAAAAATAATTTCCATAACACTAATTGCAATATTAATATCATCGACAATTGCTGTATCGTTTGCATACGGTGAAGTTACGCCAGCATTAGAAGCTGAAATAGTTCAATCGATAGCAGATGGCATGACCTATGTAGTAGCGAGACAAAACCTTGATGGTAGCTGGATGGGTATAAGTACCTCGTATCGAGCAGCTTACACCGGGTTTGCCCTGATAAAACTACAGGACTATGCATATGAGCTTGGTTTTGAATCACCCTTCGACCCGTTATATCAATACTCTGGAGATGTTATTGATGGATGGAACTGGGTTTTCGCCAAAGATCCCCTAGGCAATCCTGTAAACGTATACAAAAAAACTATTACAACACAGGATCACACAACGGGAGCTTCAGGTACAGTTGATGACCCAGATACGAGAGCAAACGGATACGGACTAGTATTCGGTTTTGATAGTCACAGGTACGTATACAGTACAGGTATAATGCTGATGGCGTTAGAGGCTAGCAGAACTCCATCAAGATCCACGGGAGTTGACTTTGATGGAGATAGTGTACCGGATTCGTTCTTCGATGTCGCACAGGATGCAGCTGACTGGCTTGCGTTCGCCCAAGGTGACTCGGATGGAGATGAAGGTGGCTGGTATTACTCAGCGACCTCGGCAGGTACACCTTCCACAGTTGATACTGGCGGTGAGTTATGGACTGATAACTCAAACGGTGGCTTCGCAGTTCTTGGATTAGCTGCGGCAGAGGGCTTTGGTTGCACAATACCCTCTTGGGTAAAAACCGAGCTAAGCGTCTGGATTGATACCCTTCAAGACCCGATGAATGGCGATACATACGATGGTGGATCATGGTATAGACCCATAACATCAACACGGCCTGGAGGGTATCACTGGGTAAACGCCTACAAGACAGGAAACCTCATCTTTGAGATGACCTTTGTGGGAGACTCAACAACAACCACAAGATTCCTCAACGCAATGGATTACATCCAGAGACACTGGCATGATTGGGGAAGCGGAACAACACACACGGGATGGGGCTACAACACAAACCCTGCCGCTTTCCTCTCAATGTATGCACTAATGAAAGGATTCGAGTTCAGCAGCATAGATACAATTGACATAAGCGGTCTCGGTGGAAGCTCATCTCATGACTGGTTTGCAGAGTACGCCCAAGTCCTTGTTAACCAACAGAACCCATCTGATGGATCATGGGCTAACGCATACTGGGGAGACCAGCTGCTAAACACCATGTTTGCTCTAATGGTACTAGAAAAAGTATCACCCAACATCCCCCCAACGGCGGTATTCACTGCATCACCTAACCCTGTCAACGCAGGGTCTATTGTATCATTTACAGATGCATCCTATGATGATGACGGTGAAATCGTTTCATGGAGCTGGGACTTTGGCGACACAGGTACAAGCACTGAACAAAACCCGACACACACATACTCCGCAGTTGGATCATACCCTGTTACTTTGACAGTTACTGATAACGAAGGTGCAACAGGAACAACTACGGTCACAGTAGAGGTGATCAATGCACCACCAGTAGCCGACTTTACTATGCCTCCTCAGCCATTCTATGAAGGTGATGAGGTACAATTCACTGACGTATCAACCGATTCTGACGGTGAGGTTGTTGCTTGGAGCTGGGTATTCGGTGATGGTGGAACAAGTACAGAACAAAATCCATCCAATACCTATGCTGATAATGGTGAATACATAGTTGACCTGACAGTTACCGATGATGATGACGCAACAGATACAACACATAGAAAGGTTGTAGTGCTGAACGTTGCACCCACAGTTGACGCAGGACCCGACCAGACCGTAGAAATCGGATCCCTTGTCGAGTTCCATGGAAGCTTCACAGACCCGGGAACACTCGATACTCATACATTTGAGTGGGAGTTCGGAGACGGAGCAACAGACTCTGGAAGCCTAGATACAAGCCACACATACACAGCATCTGGAACATATGTCGTTAAGCTGACAGTCACAGATGACGATGGTGGAGTTGGCAGTGATAAGCTAATTGTGACGGTTATAAGTCCTAGAAGCATGAAGAAGGAAGCAAAAAGCATCCTCGAAGCACACCTAGGTCTATATGATAAGCACATCGAGCATGATATCGAACAGGCTATATGGCATATAGAGAAGAGCATGGAGCCCGAACTATGGGTTGATGAGACACATCTAACATGGCAACACGGCAACAAGGTCTTCGACGAGGAGAAACTCGCAGTAAAAGAGTTACTTCATATTGTTGAGTGGAAGGATGCTCCAAGTGACGCTGTAGATATGGCTTATACTGTGATCGAGATACTTGTTGATGCAGATGAATGGCTGGCAAACGTACAATACGACGAAGCAGTAGCTTACGCTGGTGCCCATAAACAGGTTGACCACCAACTAGAACTAGCCGAAGAAGAATTCGATAACGCGGCAACTGAACTAGTAACCGACAAGAAAGGTCACCCCAAGTACGATGACGCCATCAATGCCTACAACAAGGCATGGCAACACGCAGGACTAGCAATACAACACGCAACAAAATAACCCTCTATTTCCCTTTTATTTATTTTAAGATCTATACTATGTTATCGCGTACGCGCGTATTTTGCAGCCTGATGAAATGAGGATAAAATTATTGGCTAGGAGACTAGACTATGAGTATGCCTTCTACTCTCGAGTCTGTTGAATGGGGGAACCCCGCTCTACAGCTATTGGCTCAATGCAATGATTTAGATCCAAACAAACCTGCGATAATGCATATACGACACACAGAACGACCTATGACAGGACTAGGGAACCCAGATGAATTCAAACAAGTTTCAACGGAGCTCGGAAAAAAAGCAGCATACGAGTTAGGCTCCAGTCTGCCTACAAACAGAAACTACAGGTTTTACTATACATATATGGAGAGAACCAAAGAAACCGTCCAAGAGATCAATGACGGAATAGCATCCAATAATGGAATAACCCAGATCATGGGTTCCATTCCATTGACGACAGTAGTCAATAGGGCAAAATACAACGAGATCATCTCAAGAGACTCAGAGCTGGGGTTAAATTATTTAGAAATTTTTTCACGGTGGATAAGTGGACATTATCCTCCTTGGATGCGGGTTCCTGCTCTTGATTTCTCTCAGAAAGCCGCAGCAGTTGTATTGGAGAATCTAGAGTCAGCTGATTCTTCGTCGTTTGATGTTTATGTAAGTCATGATGTTTTCATTGCAGCTTTTCTGCTTCACTGGTTCGGTATCTTTCCTATAGATTGGGTTCAGTTTCTCGATGGTTTCATTTTCCAGTTATATGAAGAGAAAATTGTGGTGTATACCAAGTATGGGAAGAAAGAGGTATACTACCCATACTGGTGGGACTTTAAATAACTAGATAATGATACGAGACTAACCGGATTTATGA
Source organism: uncultured Candidatus Bathyarchaeia archaeon (assembly GCA_964653295.1). Classification (GTDB taxonomy): domain Archaea; phylum Thermoproteota; class Bathyarchaeia; order TCS64; family TCS64; genus RBG-16-57-9. Next base: position 7,197 of record CAZZFH010000076.1, read on the forward strand.
TTAAGGTTTTTGATAAGTGACTAGATCAACTGTCTCTCGTTTCATCTGTGGCGTACCACCTGCCTCCGATAGAATAGTCATTTTGAAGAGTTCTCACCTAACAGACAAATAACTTCAACCTGTTAACCAGTCTCTCTTAGCTTGAATAACTCTTCAGCGGTTATACGCGCTACTACTGCGCATACCCCGGGACACTTATCGAGCCCATTGTTCTCGTACCACCATTCAGCCTCCTCGGGTTTGAAGAAGTCAATGGTTCTCCCAAAGAGCTGCCTTTGTATCTCAGAGCAATTGACGGTCCCATATTTATCTTTAAATCTGTCAAAGATGGTAGAGGCGGTGCTCATGGTGGTGACATAGCCATCAAAATCATCCAAGTTCTCAGTGCCCATTTCCAAACCTAGCCCCATCAATGCCCCGATCAAGGCGCCACAGGTCTCACCTTTCCTAGCAACACCCGCAGACATAGCAGTGCTAGCCATAAAAGCTGCCCTGAAGGATGTTTCATCTGTTAAACGCATGTGAGTTTGCAGTGCATGCAATACGCAGCGAGCGCAGCCTTCATATGCCCTATTATTGTCATAGGCGGCTTTTGCTACTCGGTCAAGAATCTTGGATTTTGAACCGGCTTCTTCTGACCGTAACTTGTAGTTGCTGGTCTCTACGGGATAGTATTCTTTTGTCATATGTATCAATAGAAGTATCCATATTACATTAAAACATGTATCAAATGTTTAGGTGGCCTTTTTCAAACTAAAGTTGTCTAAACTTTAAACACTACAACCTTTATATTTACTACTAAGATGTAGTAATATTAACGTATAGTAATATTCCGTGATATCATGCCACCACAAGCAGCGATAATAGGCCTTGACGGCGTACCAGTTGATCTACTAAAAACACTGGCAAAAAAAGGTACAATGCCCCACATGGAGGAATTATTAAAGCAGGGCACATTAACCAAGATGACGTCCAGCCTACCCGTCAACAGCGCCTCCTCCTGGAGCAGCATGATCACAGGAACAAACTCTGGAACCCACGGAGTATACGGTTTCACAGATTTTATACCAGGCACATATACAATGAGCTTCCACAGCAGCCTAAAACTCAAAGCCAAACCCTTCTGGGATACAACAAAAAGAAAAACACTAGTAATTAACCTACCAGCAGCCTATCCTGCACAGCCACTAAATGGCACAATGATTACAGGCTTCGTCTCACCACAACTAGATAAAGCCGTATACCCCAAGGAACACCTACCATGGCTGAAAGAAAACGGATACCAGATAGATGTTGATGCGTCCCTATTCAAAGAATCAATCCCTCTTTTCCTCAGAAAACTAGACGAAACCCTAGCCCACAGGATCAAGGCACTCGACCACCTCATGAAACAAAGCTACGAAACACTGTTCTTCGTAGTAACAGGCACAGATAGGATAGAACACTACCTCTGGGATGCCTATACAAACCCAGAACACATGTACAACCACGGATTTCACGAG
>CAZZFH010000077.1:0-8640 GCA_964653295.1 uncultured Candidatus Bathyarchaeia archaeon
ATTAGATATGGGGAACCAGTGATGAAACTAGCTGTCTCGACTCTTCACCTGCTCCACAAGCCCCTTGAAGAGGCTTTTAATGAGTTGGTGTCTTTACCCGTGAATAGGATTGAGGTGGCTGATAGTGGAAATCACTCACTTAACACACGACGAATAGAACGATTGCAGGAACTGGCTTCAAGCTACAATATCCAGTACAGCATTCACGCACCATACGCAGACACAAATCTAGCAGCAGACGATGACTTAATCAGGGAATGGGTGCTCAAAAGAATCAGGGCATCCATAAGGTTCGCCTCCGAGATAAACGCTGAGTGTCTTGTTATTCATCCCGGGTGGACCACAGCCACAGAACGATTCACTAGGGGGAGGTCTTGGGAGCTCAATATCAGGAGTCTCCACTGGTTACTGAGGTATGCTGGGGAGTATGGTGTGGATTGTTTGATTGAGAATGTGCCGAATCCTACCCCCTATTTGTTGGTGTCTGTGGATGACTTTGATTTGTTTGAGGCGGAGATGGAGCCCCCCATGAACTATGTTCTTGATGTGGGTCATGCGCATCTGCAGAGGGAGGAGTATCGGTTCATCACGGAGTATGGGTACAAGATAAAACACGTCCACATTAGCGATAACTTGGGGGAATCAGACCAGCACCTGCCCATAGGGGAGGGGAATATCAACTGGCGGAGGGTGTTTGATTCTTTGGATGATGCTGGTTTTGATGGCTGGAGTGTAATCGAGTCATATACCAAGATTGATGAGAGCGTTGAATATCTTAGGAACCTACTTTAAGGGTATCTCTAGCTCCATCAGGTCCTCGGCAACAATGACATTACTGAATACTTTGGATGCCTCTGCCTTGACTACCTCTGGGTCCGGGTAACGCGAACTGATATGAGTCAATACCAGTAACTCTACCATCGCCTCTTTTGCTAGCTGGGCAGCCTGTAAAGCGGTGGTATGCCCGTCCTCGGCTGCTCTATCAGCCAACTCATCGAGAAAGGTTGCTTCATGAATCAAGAGGTCTGCTTTTTTTGAAATTTCTATTAATGCCTTGTTGGGGGATGTATCTCCGCTGTAGATTATTTTTCTCCCGGGTCTTGGAGGGTCTGTTACTTGGGTTGGATCGATTTTTTGTCCATCAAGTTCAATGAATTCGCCTTTTTGGAGTTTGCCCCATAGCTCGCCCTCTGGAATCTCCAGTTTGCGGGCTTTCTCTGGGTGGAATCGTCCGGGTCTTGGTGACTCAAATATGGCGTAACTCCACGCAGTTGACCTGTGTTTGGCTTCTACTGCTATGATTCTGTATTCTTCTGTTTCAATTATGATGCCTGATTCTTTTATCTCGTAGATGATCACAGGAAAGATTGGACCTCCAAGTGAGTCCGAGAATGCCTTGATATAATCCACTATACCGGTGGGTCCATAGATGTGGAGTGGCTTCTCCCGCCTCAACAGGGACATGCTCTGGAGCATGCCGGGTAGCCCTAGCACATGGTCGCCGTGAAGATGTGATAGGAATATCTTCATGGGTCTCTGGAAGCCGATATGTGCCTTGACCATCTGGCGCTGGGTTCCCTCGCCGCAGTCAAACATCAGTATCTCTCTTTTTCGTCTTACCACAACGCTTGATGAGCCTCTTTGGGGTGTGGGCATGCTACCGCTGGTTCCTAGGAAGGTTACTCTCAATTATTTCACCGATGGGTTTGTGTCACGTATTTTTCTGTTTCTATGGCTGCTTTGCATCCGCTGCTGCATGCGGTCACCAGTTGTCTATATTCCGTGTCATTGAGGTCGCCTGCGATAAATATCCCGGGTTTGCTAGTGAATACGCTGTCAGCTACAATGTAGCCTTGATCTGTTAGCTCAAGCTGGTCTTTGAAGAGCCCAGTGTTTGGTATCCAACCTATGGCTATCAACACCCCATCAGTCTGGATTACAGATTCTTCTCCAGTGTCGCTATTTCGTACCCGTATACCTTCAACATAGTTTTCGCCCAGTATCTCTTCGACTGTGTGGCGCATCATGGTTGTGATCTTGGGGTTCTTCGCTACCTCGTCTATCAGATACTTGGTGGCTGAGAAACCTGTGTTTCTGTGGATTATCACTACCTCGTTGGCAAATTTGGTTATATCCAGAGCCTCTTGAAGAGCAGACTCTCCTCCCCCAACAGCCACTACTTTTAGTTCCTCGTATAGGGCTGCGTCACAGGTTGCGCATACGAATACGCCTCGACCCATTAGGCGTGTCTCGGATTCAAAACCCAAGAGCCTGTTACTGGAGCCAGTTGCTATGATCACTGATCTGGTCTCATAGACCTCTTCCCCAATGTGTACCTTGTATGGCTGATTTGAGAAATCCACCTTGGTGGCATCTTGTTCCCGGAACTCGGCGCCGAATCGTTTTACCTGTGCGACCATCCTATCAACTAGGTCTGGACCTGTGATTGATTCAGGGAACCCGGGATAGTTGTCAACATGATATGTGAGGTATATCTGCCCACCGGGCACGTTTCCAGCGATAAGGAGGGTCTTGAGCTTTGATCTTCCAGTATAGATGCCTGCTGTGAGTCCGGCTGGTCCGCCGCCTATTATTATGACATCGTACAAGTGTTGTTTCATTCCTCGATTGGAGTTGCTTTGAGGCAGTTATCAGTGTTTTCTATGATCATTCTTAGTTCCTTGGTGAAGTCTTCGGGTTCCCTGTGTCCAATTATCTGTCCTGTAGGTCTTTCCTCACAGTAGACGATGAAGGTGGGGGTGCTACGGACTCCGTTTCTGATGGCGAATACCCTGTTTTCTTTGCTTTCCAGCAGGTTCATCTTGGTGAATTTTACTGTTTCCCCGTATTTCTGGGGTTGTGCTTCGAATATTGGCTTCATCTCTTTGCATACGACGCATTTGTGGTGCCAGTACTCGACTACGACTGGGCGTTTTTCCTGTTTTACCTCTTGCTCCCAATCGGCTGCTTGTATTTCTACGATGCTGGACATAGTATCTAGAAACTATTGATGGTTAAAGAATATTATCAATAGAAATGTATGCGGGAGGTGGGGTTCGAACCCTACCACAGGTGGTGATATCACCCTCTCCATTTTATCCAGTTTTCTCTAATACAAGCATTCTCATGTCCATGTCTTTTTCGGGATACCTGATGTATTTGTCTATCAAGTTCTTCCAAGGTGTATTGGGAGCTATGATTGAGTCTAGGACGCCCTCAATCTTTTTTGACCGCCACACAACCACACAAAGCAATCCTCCCACTATCAGTTCAGACATAACACGTTTCAAGAAACCAGTTTCCTTTTCTTTATCTTTTGGATAGAAGTGAAGCATCGAGTCGAGTAATACAATGTCGATGCTATCATCAATCTGGTAATCGTACATATTGGCAACTATTCCCGTGATATTCAGGTTCTCTTTTTCCGCAATAGACATCATTTGGGCGATTCCAACTTTGGAGATGTCTACACCTATTACCTGATATCCAAGTCTGGCTAAGGCTATTGAGTCTCTGCCCTGCCCACATCCGAGGTCTAAGACGCTGCATTTTGGCTCATAATCGGAGAAGAAAGACACTAGTTCTGGGTAAGGTTCTCCAAAGTAGTCTTGTGTTTTGTAGTGTATGTCGTAGGTAGGCATCAAGAATGAATTAAGGTTGATAGTATTATAGGTTCATATCATAAACATAGGGTTGGAGTCAAACCCCCCGTACTCTAAGACCCCCAGTTGGGTTCGAACCCCACTACAAGTAGTGATATCACCACTTTATTATCAAACATTATATCGTCGGACCACCGTAACATTGTGCATGATCATTCCGACTAACAGTTCATATCGACCAACATTAGAAGACTTCAAGAAGGCATCCCAACGAATACAGGGCGTAGCTATCCGAACTCAGTTAATTCCCCTTAGATGGTATGATGAGGACCCCAATATACTGTTAAAACCAGAGATGCTCCAACCCATAGGAAGCTACAAGATAAGAGGAGTCTACAACTGGGTAAAGAAGCTCAGCCCAGAACAAAGGGCAAAAGGAATATCCACAGCGAGTTCAGGGAATATGGCGCAGGCAGTAGCCTATACTGCAAAGCTGTTCAATATACCCTCTAGGACGATAGTTTTTGATACAACTCCTCAGACCAAGGTGGACTCGATACGAAAGTACGGCGGGGAAGTGGTGAAAAAAACCTTTGATGAGTGGGTTGAGTACACCAATAATCCAGACGAGGATCGTAGTTTCATTCACCCTCTGGAGGAATTTGGATTGGTTGAGGGACACGGAACCATCGGATTGGAGATCATGGAAGACGCGCCTGAGACTGAAACGATTTACGTTGCTCTTGGTGCAGGTTTCCTTGGCGCAGGGATTGCTTTAGCAGCCAAGGCGATAAATCCCTCAGTGAAGGTTGTTGGAGTCAACTCTGAGAACTCACCACACTATTACGAGAGTTATAAACATGGAAAAGTGATGAACACACACATGAAACCCACCCTCTCTGATGGAAACGCCGTTAATCTCGGCTCATTCCCCAACTCCGATAAATTGCTACGGCTAGTCAAGGAGACCATCGATGACGTGGTGCTAATTTCCGAGGACCAGATAGTTGATGCGATCCGGTATCTTACAGTTGAGAACAAGCTTGTAACCGAAGGCGCTGGTGCCATAAGTCTGGCTGCAGCCCTTAATACCCCGATTGAGGAACGGGGAAAAACAGTCTGCGTTTTAACTGGCGGAAGCATAGATCCTGAAAAACTAGCCAAGATTCTAAGATAGGATCGAATATCTGGTCACTTCATCGGGTTGGGTTCGAACCCCCTACATATTGAATAGAGATTATTAATCATGTGAAGCATAGAACTAGACTGGAGACAGCGAGTTGTCATGTAGAGAAAAAAAGTATTCTTGTGATGACTGCTTCCACACTTGGGAAACTGAACAAGAAGAACTAGTATGCCCCGTCTGCGGTTCATGGAACATCTATTTGGAAGACTAGGCTACTCCAATGATAATTTGATAAAGGGAAGCTTGCCCCCAGCCTTCAAAATTAAAACATCTGCTTCACTCAAATTGTGTGATAAAGCGATTGTCATATTCTTTGTGATGTTTGTGGCTTCGATGTTTGAGAAATCACCAAGGCTTATATTGAGAATATCATCTTGGCTCACTTTCTCATAATCATAAGCTGAGATAATTAGAGGCACTATCCCAAAGTTCACTAGGTTCGAGTGATGGATACGTGCATATGATTTAGCTATGACTGCTTTGACATCTAGGTATTTGGGGGCTAAGGCTGCGTGCTCCCTGCTAGAACCCTGCCCATAGTTATAACCCGCTAGGATGATGCCTCCATCCCTTTCCTTAGCACGTTTCCAGAACCCAGGGTCTTGACTCTCAAAGACGTATTTACTTATCTCAGGGATATTGCTTCTTAGGGGCAGAATCCTTGATCCTCCCGCTATAATATCGTCTGTTGATATATTGTCTCCGAGTTTGATCAGGATACTTCCACTGAGACAAGCCGTTATTGGATTGAATACTGGAAGTGGTTTGATGTTGGGTCCACGGACAACCTCTACGGGCTCCTTTTTTGGGGGAACAATGAGACTATCATCAATGATTAGCCTATCTGGCATATCTATGAGGGGTAAATCATTCAGTTTCGTAGGGTTAGCTATTACCCCGGTTATTGCGGATACCGCAGCCGTCTCGGGGCTTACAAGGTATACGTTATCGTTTATGGTCCCTGATCTGCCTTTAAAGTTCCTGTTAAATGTTCTAAGACTCACAGCGCCAGTGCTCGGCGCCTGACCCATCCCTATACAGGGTCCACATGCGCATTCCAGTATCCGGGCGCCAGCGGCAACCATAGTTGATAAATCGCCTTCTTCAAGGAGGTGAAGAAGCACCTGTCTCGATCCAGGAGATATGGTGAGGCTAAGATTCTCGGCTATTTTCTTACCCTTGAGAATCCCTGCTACTGTTTTAAGGTCCTTAACGCTGCTGTTTGTGCAGCTTCCTATGCAGACTTGGTCTATTTTCAATCCCTCAACCTTACTGAGCTCGGTTACGTTCCCAGGACTATGGGGGTGAGCGATCATGGGCTCAAGGCTTGATAGGTCAATGGATATGGATTCATCATAAATAGAATCTGGGTCTCGTTGTAGCATTACCCAGTCTTTTTCACGTTCCTGTAGTGCTAGGAAATTTCTAGTCACTTCGTCTGAAGGAAAAATAGATGATGTTGCACCGGTCTCTGTCCCCATGTTGGTTATAGTGCTTCTCTCAGGCACTGAGAGGCTTTTAACACCGGGTCCATGATACTCCAGAACCTTGTCCACCGCCCCCTTTACCCCAATCCTTCTGAGGACCTCAAGTATCACATCTTTAGCCGAGACCCCCGGTCTTAGGCTGCCAGTTAACTCGACTCCAATAATCTCTGGAACCCTAAATGTGTAATTCTCACCCGCCATAACCGCGGCTACATCTAACCCCCCGGACCCTATGGCGAACATGCCTGCTCCTCCGGCGGAGGATGTGTGGCTGTCTCCACCTAGCAGGGTCTTGCCTGGTTTGGCGAAGCGTTCAAGGAATACTTGATGGCAGATGCCGTTACCGGCTCTTGAGAAGTATAGCCCATATTTTGCTGCAGCTGATTGGAGATATTTGTGGTCATCCATGTTTTTGTTGTCCGATTGTAGCATGTTGTGATCGATGAAACAGATGCTCTGCTCAGTCTTCACCCTGGGGACTCCCATTTCCTCAAACTGGAGCATTGCCATGGTCCCGAGGCTATCTTGAATCAAGGTATGGGTTATCCGTAGCTCAACGTCCTCGCCTTTGCAAAAATCGCCGTTTACATACTTGGCGAGAATCTTCTCTGATACGGTTTTACTCAATCATATCCCTCAATGCTTCTAATGTACGAGTGAACGCTCGGTATCTTTGTCTAGTAATGTCTAGAGAACATAAATAAAGTGTTCAAAGCTCCATCATCTATTACCCGGTCTAGAACTAGCCACGTAATCAATGATTTTATCAAAGGATTCCATGTGGACAAGTCTGGTGAAAATATGATTATCAACAAGGCGCTTAGCATAACCCACATTGCCCTCATGGAAGTTAAATAACCAAACCGCAGGTATCTCAAAGTACCTGTTGCTGGGTTTTATTCCATTGTAGACTCCAATATGGGTCCCAGACCATGTGCAATCAACAACCACTGTATTCTCTTCCACGATTATTCTCTCAATCATATGATGGTTGTCTATAAAGATTGAATCAATTCTATTGTAGAATTTGGTAAGTTGTTGCTTGTTCAATGTTCCCTCTGAGTGGATGAATACTAGGTCTTCATCGAAGTAGCTCAAGAACGCCCCATAGTCACCATCATTTAGAGCCTCAAACATTGACTCAACAATATCCTTAAGCAGAGTACTATTCATCTTGCCACCATGTTTCTCTTTCACAGATATGGTGCCCTGTCATCAATGTTTCACCAACTGTCCTATGGATTGATGGGTGAAGTGATTCTACTTCAGGCTTCTCGGAAGCACACACCCACAGGTACCCAATATCAGGTGCACCCATTGCCTTGTAGGTCTCAGCCATCAGGCAAGGGTCTCCGTTCTTCCTTGGGCTTATTGATATCAGTGGTTCCCTTCGTAGCTCTTTCAAAGTGGTAGGAATGTCCTCAAGGCTGTTGACAGCAACATCCTTTGTGTATTTGCGCATCCACTCCACTGATAACTCGGTAGCTACTTCTTTGATGATTTCATGGGCTCGTTCTTTTCCAAGCTCCTGTTCCATTCGCCTTGCTAACTTCACTATTCCGATATGCGGTAGATGCCATGGGGGGTTGAAGTACTCTCTCCAAGTCATATCCACTTTCTCGTCCCATTCAGCTGGCTCAGAATTCATGAAAAAAGCTTCGGTTAAGTTGATTTAACAGTATGGAGAATCGATGATTTTATCATTACTTCACTCTATGCGATTGTATGGTAAAATGGTATTATGTTCAGGATGTGAAGAAAGAGAAAGCAGATGCCTTCTGTAAAAACTCCATGAAACAGAACCCTAAACTAATCTATGCAGTCGCTACTGCAAGATCGAATAATCCTGGTATGGTTGCTGTTTATTATCGAGAAAAACAACCTGAATTCTAATCGATGATTTTATCCTCACATCATTTTTGGTTTGTTATTTTGGAGTACAGCTTCTGCACGGTTGCCAGTATTCAGAACCCTTATGTTCTTTCTGGAAAAAAGTATAAGCACCCTGATAAGAATCATACTTGAACCAGCCTCCATTACTTTTCATCTGGTTCACCCCTTTCACCTTACTTTCAACTGGTTTACAGAATCTACAAGAATCCCTGTGAAGCTTCCAAGCACCAGTTGCCTTATCGACGTTTAACCAGAACACGGCATTAACATTGATTTTGTCGACTTAAAACATATTACAGCAACAATCATAATCAACCCCAATCGATGATTTTATCCTCACTTCATCTAACTCAAACCACCACTATATAGCCACAAGGGGGGAGGGGGGTACCCCAATCAAACCCCATTTACCGCTTATTTCAAAGAAAACAGCCCCAGAACACCCCAGTTTCGATCCTGATCTATGTAAAAA
>CAZZFH010000078.1:0-8633 GCA_964653295.1 uncultured Candidatus Bathyarchaeia archaeon
GCAAGTACCTTGGCATGTGTAAGTATCTAGCTCCCCACTACGCCCTGGACACCTTCAGGCGCGTCATGTACTGGATGGGCGCTTACGGGTATACCAAGGAGTGCCCCCTGGAGATGGGCCTAAGGGGTGTCATGAGCTACTGTATCGGTGCAGAAGGTTCGGCTAACATACAGAAGATCGTTATTGCGCGTGAGACCCTCGGAAGAGACTGGACACGAACCAGGTAAACTCTCTTTTTCTTTTCTTTTTTCAGTTAACTATTTAGCGTAGGCTAGTTGTTTTATCAGAGAATAAGTATGTCTGGGATAGGTCAATTACCCCCACAGGTACAGGAAGGGTTGCAGAGGCTCCAGAACCTGCAGAACACGTTACAACAACTGTTAGTTCAGAAGCAGCGAATCGAGATAGAGATAATGGAGTCCACGAAGGCATTGGAGACTTTAGGTGAAGTATCATCTGAATCAACGGTCTACAAGTCTGTCGGTGCGGTGCTCGTTGAGAAGCCAAAGGATGATGTTGTTAAGGAACTTGAAGAACGCAAAGAGTTTCTCGATATGAGGATGAAAGTCATCGCGAAGCAGGAAGATAAGACCCGTGAGAAGATGACTGGATTACAGGAAACCCTCCAGAAGGAGCTAGGTCTCCCCAGTCAGAACTAATTAATTACTTATCCCCTTATCTTTTAGTTGATATATTTGCAGAGTCTAGGCTTAATTGATTATATCGGTGAATCAGTTGTAGTGATTGGTCACCATAACGCTGACCCTGATGCTATAGGCGCGGCTCAGGGAGTAATGGAACTCGTTATGCAGATGAAACCCGATGCATGCGTCAATGTTGTTATGCCTGATGATATCAGTAGATTATCTTCAAAGATCATCAGCGAGCTTGAACTAGATGTATCAGAGAATTATACATGTGACTTTGATACCATTATAGTGGTTGATTCTGGTGGATTAAACCAGCTTGGTGAATGGGAAGAAACCATAAGAGAACACAAGCAAGTTGTTGTGGTTATCGACCACCATACATTGGATGAAGAGTTATCTCGATACGTTGACTTTCTTATCCATGATGACTCGGCTAGCTCTGCATCCGAGCTAGTATACAGGCTCTACAAGGAATACGGTGTCGAGCCATCTGTTAAGACAGCCAAGGCGTTGATGGCTGGGATAACTTTTGACACCAAGTTCTTCTCAATAGGAACCTCAGAGACCTACAGAACGGTGTCAATGCTCCTAGCCGGTATCGGTGACTTATCAGAGGTGTTATCCTTGTTCCAGACTGAGACCGATATATCCGAGAGAATTGCACGCCTCAAGACGGCGCAAAGAGCCGAGATACATAGAATATCAAACTTTTTGATTGTCTTCAGCGAGGTGGGCTCATATCAGGCATCAGGGGCAAGAGCGTTAATCAGCCTAGGGGCAGACCTAGCTGTCGTGGTTGGTGCAGAAGAGAATGAGCTGCGCGCCAGTCTTCGTTCTACTCAGGGGTTCTTTGATTCTTCTGGGGTTCATTTAGGTGAGCTTGTTTCTGGTTACGCTGAGGTGTTTGGTGGTTCTGGTAGTGGTCATCCTACTGCTGCTGGGTATAATGGATTAGGTACCTATGATGACTTCAAGAATGGTTTACTGGGCAAGATTGCTCAGCGTTTAGGTTAGGTGCCTGTTACCATGATTTTTAATATTTAATCAAAGTTAATAATTGTATGAAAAAATGTCCACACTGTGACAAGGAATACGCCGATAAATCCCAGTATTGTCTGGAATGCGGAACCCTTCTGGAGCTTGTCCCAGATCCACCTCGAAATAACCTTGTTGAACACCTGCGGTATGGAGTAAAGATCGCTAAAAAAAGACCCAGCGTCTTCCTGCCTCCAATCCTAGTGACAATAGCAATAATACTGGTTTCTCTTGGGTTCTTGATAAGCCTTGGAATAAACTATGCTGTAATTGAAGACCCCTCCATGTTTGACCCTGAGGTCCTTCCAAGCAGCATGGCTGTTAGCTTCCTCGTAACGTTCCTCGGTGTCATATATCTTGGTCTAATATACGAGCCATTTCAGCAGCATGTCTTCTATGCGGCGGTTAATGAAGACGAGATAAGACTCTGGAGAAGTTTCAGATACGCTAATAGTCGAATCTTCTCGTTTCTTGGCGCATACCTGCTTGGGCTTGTTGTGGCTTTTCCCATCATGTTCTTCTGGGCTAGTAAACTTCCCTACGAGGTATTGATGAGTTATGAAGATATACCAATTGAGCTCGCATTGCGCCTTAGTTGGCCTTTGCTCTTCTTTGTTCCCCTTGGATTGGTCTACGAGATGGCTATCAGTATAATGGTTTGGGAGAACACTGGGATATTTAATGCCCTCAAGTTATCATTGGACTTCCTTAGAACCAGTTATACCAGTATCGGCGGTATCTTTGTCATTAGGATAATGCTGGGTTTGGCTGCTACTCGGATTCCTTTTGGGGGGTTAGTATCTTGGATTTTATCCATTGTGCTTTATCTGGTGTTGATTGATGTCTTCCAGAGGTCTAAGGATTTCAGCGTTGAACCCGAGACCATGATATAATAGAAACCCTTCTTTTCTGGGAAGAATATTATAGAGTAAACTATATTATCTTGGGGCTGTTTCAATATCGAGTTTAGGAGATACTGCCGTGGGACAAATCGAGATCAAAGACCTTTGCTATACGTACCCACAGGCAGAAAAACCCGCTATAAAAGACATCAACCTCACTATCAATAAAGGCGAATTCATACTACTCACTGGTCCCAGTGGCTGCGGTAAAACCACGTTTTGTCGTGCTCTCAACGGCTTGATACCCAAGTTTTACAACGGCGAGATGACTGGACAGGTCATCGTCAATGGATTGGACACGGCAGAGCACTCAACAACGGAATTATCTCAACATGTTGGATTAATCTTCCAGAACCCAGACAACCAGATATTCGCCCTCACGGTAGAGAAAGATATAGCATTTGGGCTAGAGAACCTCGGTAAATCCAAGACTGAGATGTACAAAGAGATAGACTGGGCCGCAAAAGTCACAGGCATACAAGAACTACGCCAAAGAGCAACCCATGAACTCTCAGGAGGCCAAAAACAGAGACTCACTATCGCATCGGTTCTAGCCATGCGTCCCAGTATAATTGTGATGGATGAGCCTACTAGTTTTCTCGATCCAGTTGGGGCTGAACACATATTTGATGTCTTAGACCAGTTAAACAAGGAGCTAGGCATCACGATAATCATCATTGAGCATCGAATCGATATCGCTGCAAAATATGTTGACAGGATCATAATATTTGATCAAGGAAAAGTTCGTAGCGATGGAGACCCCGTTGATATATTATCTAATGAAGACACACGCCTTCTAGGGGTTGGGGTACCAAGAATCCTATCGCTTGCTAAACGATTCAATGATATTGATCTATTTTCACTGCTTCCTTTAACTGCCGAAAAATTCTATGAAGAAATATTATCAAAGCTCCCGGAGAAAACTGGAAAAAAAGAAAACAAGCTCCCCTTTGATCTTCAAGAACTATCAGGAGAACACCATCACAAGCCCCTAATCGAAACCAAGGGACTCTACTTCAACTACTCTGGAAACGTCCAAGCATTGAAAGGAGTAGACTTAACGATACATAAAGGCGACTATGTAGCAATAATGGGAGAAAACGGTGCAGGAAAGACTACCCTCGTTAAACACTTCAATGGATTGCTTAGACCTAAAGCAGGTGAGGTGTTCTTTGAGGGTGAGGATATTTCGGGGAAGAGTGTTGCCCAGTTAGCTCGTAGAATTGGTTTAGTCTTCCAGAATCCCGACGATCAATTGTTCGAGGAGACTGTCGCGAAAGAGATTAGCTTTGCGTTACACAATTTCGGGGTAAAGGATTCCATTATCGAGAAGCGGGTAAACTGGTCACTTAACCTATTGGATATAGCTCAATACAAGGACAAAAGCCCATTCACTCTCAGTGGCGGGGAACGAAAAAGAGTTGCACTAGCATCAGTCCTTGCTTGGGACCCAGACGTACTGGTTCTTGATGAGCCTACCATCGGTCAGGATTATGGTCAAAAGGAAAGACTTCGCCACTTCTTGACGCAGTTGAGAACCCAGGGAAAGACTGTGATTGTCGTGACTCATGATGTAGAGTTCGTCGCTGAGAGTCAACCCCATATAGTCTTGATGGCTGGTGGAAATGTGATCACTGAGGGTACTACTAAACAGATTATGATAAACACTGATGCTTTGGAACGGTGTAGTGTTGCCCAGCCTGAGATAACTCGTCTATTCTCACGGCTCTGTGATCATGGATTCCCAGAAGATGTCGTAGATATTGATGAAGCATACGATTTACTCTACAGAAAATTGAGGGAGGCGTCTGCATGAGTCTGCTTGAGAGCCTCAGATTCAGCCGCGGAGACACCGTAATTCACAATCTGGACCCTAGGGTAAAATTCCTAATGACACTAGTATTTTTCAGCGTCTCAGTCATGTTTATGGATATACTGCCATTACTCATAGTTTTCGTTGTACAGATCCCCTTGGTTATCCTCGCAAAAGTATTCAACGAGTGGTTTAAGAGCATAAAAGGCGCCGGGTTTATCGCCCTATTCATCTTCGCTACAAACATGATAAGCTTCTACTATTTCAGAAGCGGAGCCATTACCTGGGACCTTGTCGAATACAGCATCGCGTTAACTATGCGATTCATTGTTCTAGTAACCAGCTTCAGTCTATTCTTTATCACGACCTCTCCAGACAAACTGAGCCTAGCATTGGAAAAAGCCCGCATACCCTATGAGTTCAACTTTGCATTCATCACCGCTATCCGATTCGTTCCGGTTCTCGCAGATGAAGCACAGACCATCATGGATGCCCAACGATCAAGGGGACTTGAATTAGACAAGGGTAATTTCTTGACTCGTGTGAAAAATTATATCCCAATTCTTCTACCCTTGATAATCAACAGTATAAGACGTAGCCTTGAGTTGGCTGAGGCGATGGAATCCCGTGCTTTTGGGGCAACAGATGAACGTACAAATCTCTATGAGTTAAAGATGAAAAACTTAGATTATCTGGTTCTCTTTGTATTTATCAGCCTATTGATTATAGCTGTTTATTCGCGGCTATACCTTCCAGGGGTACCCAGTCTTCTTGGCACAGGCCCTGTTTTTTAGTTAATAATCGTCTCTAGTCCTTATTTATCATAATCTATAATTTGATTTTAGTACCAGTATTTATGAAAGACTATGTTTATATTCCAGCATTTAGGATTAAGGACGAGTAATGACCATAAATACAATCAATAATAGCCATAACAGTCTAGACTTATTATTTTGCATTTTATGTGTCACAATAAATAAAACCGGTGAATTATATGGAGCCTAGAAAAATCCAGAAAGTAGGATATTCTACACTTTCTGTTTCCCTCCCAATGGCATGGGCAAAAAAGACAGGAATCTCAAAGGGGGACGTTGTCTTCATCTCAGAAGAAAACGATGGAGCACTTAGAATTACTCCTGAACCCACCAAAACAGAAGACCAGAGCATCTATGTAGTCAATGTAGATAACTGCGATAACACCAAGGTTCTCGCTCGAGTCATGGTAGGTAACTATGTGCTTGGCAGAAACCTGATTAAAGTAGTGTCTGAGCGCAGACTTATGAGAGAACAAATAGAAGCCATAAGAGAGGTCACACAAAAACTCCTCGGTATCGGAATCATCGAGGAGAGCGATAAGCACCTGCTTCTGCAATGCAGCATTGATCCCAAGAACTTCCCACTTGAGACCGTTATCAGGCGGCTATATGTGATCACCAGCATCATGTTCAAGGAGAGTATGGATGCATTAATCGATAGAGACATGGAGCTCGCGAAAGACGCCATAGCAAGAGAACATGAAGCAGACACGATATTCTGGTTACTAACAAGGCTTCTAGCTTCTGCTCAGCAATCAAGAGTAGTGTCTGAAGCTATTGGTATTGTCGAGCCCATGGAAATTGTTGAGAACAATCTAATTGCATGGTATCTTGAGATGATAGGCGACAGACTATACGCAGTCTCGAAAAACATCCTCGCCATTGAAGAGATACGAAACGATGAAGATGAGGAACTCTTCGAGAGGCTAAGCCAGATCGGTTTAGTGGTCTTCACTATGTTTGATCAAGCTATGAATAGCATGTTCGAGAGCGATATAAAGCTAGCAAGCGACGCTGTAGACCTATATGAGGCAGTGGGACGTGAGGAGGAATCACTCCTGAAGGAGTTCCAGGAGAACCATGACCCTGAACTCGCCGCATATGTCAATGAGATAGCTTGGGAGTTAAGGATTATCGCAGAGTATAGCTCCGCCATCGCAACTATAAGCATAGATAATGTGCTCTGGGGCGAGAACGATATTTGCTCTATCTTAGAGCCTGATAAAAAAGAAGATTAACTCTTTCTTTTTCTTTTTACAAAAGTACAATAGTAAGGTATCATTGTTTGTTGGTATGAATCCAGATCTGGTTTACCAGAAGATAGATGATAATCGAGACAAATACATACAAAGACTAAAGGAACTTGTACAAAAATACCCTGAAGGAGAAAAACCACTCCAAGACAAGGTAGCAGGGCTATTCGAGGAGGTAGGGTGCAAGGTAGATTATCTTCAACTTCTACCAACCACTGTGCAACTCAACAAGGAATTCGCTGTAGAAGAAGCCATAGACATGACCAAACGAATCCACATCATAGGCAAGATCAAGGGGAGTGGTGGGGGCAAGAGCTTGATGCTCATAACTCACCCCGACGCGGACCCGATAAAACCAGATGGATGGAGCCTCCCACTCCATGAAGGATTGATCAAGGATGGGAAAATGTATGGATGGGCGGTCGCTGATGACCTTGCAGGCATCTGCATGATGACCGAGGCAGTAGAAGCATTGATTGAGACTGGATTCAAGCCTCGCGGCGATATCTATTTGATGAATGCCTCAGCGAAGAGGAACGCTTGGGGAATAGCCGCTATATTGAGGCAGGGGTACATGGCTGATGCGGCGTTATATGTTCATCCAGCGGAGTCTGAGCTTGGGTTGAAAGAGATTAAGACCATGACTTCTGGTCTACTCAAGTTCAGGATAGTGGTTGAGGGTATGAAGCCTCCCAAGACGGAGTTTGTTCAGGTTACCTTCAATCACCTTGGGGTGAATCCCATTGAGAAGGCAATGTATGTAATTAACTCGCTTAAACGGTTAAACGAGGAACGAGTCAGGACCATTGAGTACGAGCCATTAAACAAACTGATAGGCAGGGGAACCAATCTTCTCATCACCTATATAAACGCTGGAAAACCCGATAACCTGACGGATATTCCCCCCACTTGTACT
Organism: uncultured Candidatus Bathyarchaeia archaeon; assembly: GCA_964653295.1. Taxonomy (GTDB): domain Archaea; phylum Thermoproteota; class Bathyarchaeia; order TCS64; family TCS64; genus RBG-16-57-9. Next base: position 7,385 of record CAZZFH010000078.1, read on the forward strand.
ATCGGTGTGGGGCTTACCTTCCCGCCTCAAGAAGATATTGATGAGCTGGTGGCATTTGTTACTGATTATATTAAGCAAGTTTCTATTGCTGATCCTTGGTTGAAGGAGCATCCATTGAGAATTGATTGGATTCAAGGAACACAGGGCGTAGAGGTCCCTCTTGATCACCCTATCGTAAAGACCATTAGCGATGCCATCGAGGACGTCACAGGTGAACGACCTTTCAGCAATCCACTATACTCAAAGAGTGATGTAAGGACCCCCATATTGATCAGCGGGATCTATAACGTGGGTTATGGACCCTTGGCTGGGGATTTGTCTACTACAGGTGGCTTCGAGGAGTGGGTTGATCTCGATGATTATATCCGGGGGATCAAGGTAACTGCCCGGGCGATTATGGATTGGTGTGGTTAACGTCCACACTTACTGTATTTATCTCAACTCTTTGTAATTATTCTCGCCGGGGCACTAAATACAGGCATAATTTGTATCCCCAAAGTACCCATAATAGAAAGGGTTTAAAAGACTCCTACTTGTGTCTATAGTCAAATTAGGATAAAGGATCAGATCTTTATGCCACGATTCAAGCAAACAGAAGAAATACTCAAGCTAATGCACGACAAGGAGAAGATTCGTAACATCGGTATTATTGCCCACATTGACCACGGCAAGACCACCATGAGCGACAGCCTCCTTGCTATGGCTGGCCTGATGGCCCCAGGTAGGGCTGGAGAGGCTAGAGCCCTCGACTTCCTCGAAGAGGAGCAGAGGAGGGGTATCACTATCAAGACGGCTAACATCAGCCTACTCTACGAGGAGGACGCTAACCAATACGTTATCAACCTCATCGATACACCTGGTCACGTGGACTTTAGCGGTAAAGTCACTAGAGCTATGAGGGCACTAGACGGCTGTGTACTTCTGGTTGACGCAGTAGAGGAGTTCCAGATCATGACTGAGGTTAGGCTCAGGGTCGCTCTGGACGAGTTCGTCAAGCCAGTATGTTATATCAACAAGTTCGATAGGCTCATCAATGAGCTTAAGATGGATCCCAACGCCATTCAGGAGAAGCTGTTGAGGATTATACGCAAGTTCAACGAGATTGTACAGACCTATGGTTCTGATGAGATCAAGAATGAGTGGACAATCAATGCGGGTGACGGTGAGGTAGCCTTCGGTTCAGCTCTGGACCGCTGGGGATTCACATTACCAATGCTAGCCAAGAAAGGGCTCACATTACCCAAGATTC
>CAZZFH010000079.1:0-8613 GCA_964653295.1 uncultured Candidatus Bathyarchaeia archaeon
CCGGAAAGATATTCGACGAGCTGGCAGCCGGCAACGTGAACCCTGACTGCGACGCAGTGAAGCTCGGCGCCGAGTACATCAGCAAGAGCCTCAAGATGCCCGAGGGCTTCTGCAGCTGGGCGTGGAGAGACATATACAAGGATCTAGCGGTTCTACGGTTTGGGGGAAACTTCGAGTCTTGGGTGGAGCCACCCTACATGTATACTGCCTGTACTGATGGGGTCAGGCCAGTTAGCTTCAAACTAGAAGTATTGAAAGATTAGCCCTCTTATTTCCCCTTTTTTAGTTTATACTTCTAGCGTCTAGTAAATACTAGGAGACTGGGGTTTCTTATACGGTTTATCTCTTGGCTTGGAACTCTAGGTGGCCCCACCTAACAAGTTATGCTAATATTCACGATTCCCTCGACAAATATCTGGTCACATTAGGGTGCCATTGACAAGGTAAGTACGCACAATCTTTTATCCTCAAGGAAAGCCAAGTTTATTTATGGTTTCCATAGAGTTCATCCTTATCACTGGCTCCCTGCTAGTTCTTTGTATCTCGTTCATCTATTTTGGTTCTGCTTTGAAGGAGCAGAACAAGGTGAAGGCTACTCAGTTAAGGCTTGAACAGATTAAATTCATCAATGATCCAGAGACCGATGAGGCTCTCACCGAGATTCTATGGGTCTGGGAGTGGAGTGATTTTGATGACTACTGGTCCAAATACAGCCCCCGAGCCAATCCCGAGGCAAACGTGACCAGAAGAATAGCTAGAAACTACTACGTTTCACTAGCCTCAATGGTGAGAAACGGAGACCTAGATATCGAGCTTCTCTATGAGTTGAACCCCTCTGGGGTTACCCGTTACTGGGAGAAAATGGGACCCATCGCCCTAGAGTTCAGGAAACGCAATAATTACCCTGATTACCTTGAACCCATCGAGTATCTTGCTGGGCAAATCAATGAGCATAGGACTCGTAAGGGATTATCGACTCCGAGTAACGTGAAATAGATAGACCTTTCGTGGTCTTTCAACTATTGATGAGCTTTTTTATTCTTTCAGAGACCGGAATTTCTCCCTGTAAATAACTCTCAGGGGCTCCTCTCTTTATCGTTGTATCGAAACCCAGTTTACATCCCTTCTTGTTCTCAAGATCAGATGAGGGATCCAGTCTTGAAGCATAAGCATCAGTGATAATAACAAAGTCCTTGTCTCCTTGGAATCTGGTGGATAACGCCCACTCTACTTCACTCAAATCATATGGATTGATGTCGCTGTCTACAACCAGTGCATGTTTTAATGCCGGTATTTCATCGAACATAGCCCTGAGTATTTTTTCCCCATCTTGGGGCGCTGTCTTCCTAAACGATACAACCCCATGCAGCCAACTCGACCCATAAGGCGTCATATGGACCCCCCTCACATCGTATCCTAATCCTTTGATTTTTTTCCACAGTTTCACCTCGTTGGGGATGCTCTCTAGGAGTCTATGCTCTAAACCTCCACCGAGGAGCCCTTGATAGACATAATCATCACGGTGAATTATGTTGACTATCTCTACTACAGGCATCAACTTACTCTCCTTCATGGTGCCAGTTACACAAACATATGGACCCTCGGGTGCTGTCTCATCTACTTTGAGTCTTCCTTCAATGACTATTTCAGCGCATGATGGAGCCAAGGCATCGACGTTGGGGCATCTTAGTAGCTTGAGCTCTCCGTTGAGTAATGTGTTTGCTACATCGAACTCTGATACATTCTTGGGAGGCCTCAGGGCAGCGGCAATCATTGTCGCCGGGTGATTACCAATGGATATACTGATATCCAAGTGATCTAGCTCAGAGTCCCTTGCCTGTTGTATGTATTCTTTCAGATGACCCGGTTGAATACAAATGGATAATTTATCCTCGGCGATCACATCCATCCTGTGATACGAGACGTTTTCTCCTTCACCAGAGGGGTTTTTTGCATAGACTAGTCCTGATGTGATGTATGGTCCTTGTTCTCCCTTGTAGTGAGTTAGGATGGGGATATCTGTTAGTTTCAGATCTGTTCTTGATTTGATCTTATTTTCCTCAACCTTGCATGGGGTCGGGTCTTGTATTGCGTGATGCAAGTGTTCATGGAGTGAATCAGTAGTAACTTTGAGGCTATCACGGAGGGTCTTCCTTGAGTTACATACATTCGCGACAACGCTGTTAGAGAAACCAATAACATTCTCGAAGAGAATGGGCCCCTCTTCATCACGCATCTTGATGACCGCTGGTATATCGTATACTGGAGATAACGCGTCCTTTACTCTGATTAATTCCCCTTTAGCGTCTTTCTCAGCAAGATAATCTCGTAGACTCAAACCTATTTCACTCTTACCTTTAGCTAGTAAGTGAATAAAATCTCCTGTCCAGTGCTCATTTTTAGTTCAATAAAAGAAATAATCTTGGGCTCTCAGTTGGTTATTTCTTGTAGAACTTGGGCTTCGGAGCCCATTTGGGGTAGTCTTTTCCATCGGTTAATGGCTTGTTCACTGGCCACATGGGTTTATCGAGATAGGTATAGCACTCTGTTCTGAGCTGCTGGAGCATGTTATGTAGCTGTGTCTTGTTACGGTAGTCTCTTTGTGCTTGTACGTCGATGGTGGCTCCTATGGTCATCTGCCTTCCCTTTGCTCCCCTAGCGAGTATCCTTCCCATGTAGTCTACGATCATGCTGTTGCCGTATTTTCCGCTGTTGCAGTTGACGCCGTAGACCATGTTCTCGATGGACCTCATCTTATTGACTGTAGTATACCAGTCGTATGGATCATAGTTCATGTGCTGCGGATAGGGCGGGAATATAGTAGGTTTGATCAATACTTCTGCGCCGTTGAATACCAGCTGCCTTGCTACCTCTGGGAAGAACTGGTCATAACATACCATGCATGCTAGGTTTCCCAGCTCTGTTTCAACCACAGGGAATATGGGGTCCTTGTACCTGTCAAGAAGGTCATGGGGTGAGGTTGATACTTCCAAGGGTATCCATGGGTTTACTTTCCTGAATTTGAGTATGATCCGACCCTTGGGGTTCATGATTATGGCTGTGTTCAGGAAATAATCAGGGTACTTGGGGTCTCTCTCATGCATCGACATAGAAATATAGGTCTTGTATTTTCGAGCCATCTCGGCTATCTTATCTGTCTCTGGTCCGGGTATCTCTACTGCTGAGGCTACCCTTTCTTTCTGGGTTGATTCCTCTGCGTTGAACTCGTGTCTGAAAATATTTTCAGGAAGCACAGTGAGTTTTACTGGGCTTATAACATCCCATGTCTCTAGGGTCGGGAATGTCTCGAGCATCTTTTTGAGGTTTGCCTTTTTTCTTTCTTGGACGTCTGGTATCTCTTCTGGGTCTATTCGCTGGTACTGGATGATGGCTGCCGTGTATCTATCAATCATTTTGATTGCTCCTATGTTGTACTTTGATTGTGTTTTATCTAATTAAACTACCCCAGAGGTAACAGGCTTCTACAATCCATAAGGAGTCAAGTATTGGCACATCTCGACTGTATATCCCTCTGGGTCCTTGAATGTGAATCCCTTGAGCTTCATCTTCTTACCTGTGAAGGGCTCGTCTTCGAATGTCTCTACTCCTCCGACTTTTATCCTTGAGAACCAAGCATCAATGTCTTTTACCATGACAACGAGCCTAACTGGCTTCGATGGGCTTGTTCTATGGGAGCCAAGCTGTCCATCTACTAGTCCAAGGAGGGCTCCATCGATGACCCTGAATATCTTGACATAGCCAAAGTCTGCCACGAATTCGAATTTAATGATGTCGTTGTAGAAGTTGAAGGCTTTCTCTAGGTTTTCATAGTAGAATAGGGTCAGGGTTCCTTCAAGGGTGTAATCGTTCATGTATCATGGTTGGTTTATTAGTACTTTAATCATGACACGTTTCTGGTGTCTATGTCGTGTGCTATTCCGCCTAGCATCATTAGGATTATTGGTAGGAACATGACTGCGGCTAATGGTTCTAGAAGTTTGATCAGCGTCTCGCTGTTTACTCCCAAGATGGTCAATCCCAGCATGCTGATGGAAATCAATGCATAGGATAATACTGAAACGGGGAAGAGTCTGACAAGCCATAGACTCAATTTATCTGGTAGACGTTTTCTCCACCACTCATGCGGCTTATCTACTCTAGATGCAAGAATGCTTGTTATTATGGCTAAGTCTATTACCCAACCTCCCCCGACCAACATCTGACCGATTGATAATCCCAGTAGGATTAATGCACCGTTTTTCCTGTCCACGTATTTTATTGACCAGATAATCACTGAGCAGCTGACTAGTATCACTAGTATGCCCGAGATGCGTAGATTGGGTATGATGGTGACTGCAAAGTAGGTAAAATCATCAGCCATAGTATAGCTTGGTCCGATGGTGCTGATCACGAGTCCATCTGGAGTGATGTTTCCTTGAAGGGTCTCAAAATAGCCAGCGAGTATACCAGTTAGTCCGCATAAGATTCCAAAGGCTGCGATTACCAGCCTTATTCCTTTAATGTCTTGCCATTGGAATCGTTGGTCATTTTGTTTCATGTACCTTTACTTCGAATGGTTGCCAATATCTAACCGCTTCTCTGAATCAATATTGAATCTCCCCAGTCATTTATTGTATTATTATTTGATTTTAATACCCAATTGTAGGTTGTGGGTTTCATGAATCTTTTTATCTTTAATTTTATCTACGGTATTCGAGGGAAATGAGTGGTTTTGAGAGTGAGAGGAAAACACCTGACTATTCAGTAATTATAAACGAAGTCCAGAATACCTTCTCAGAAAACAGAGAGATCATCTTAGCCACTTCATATAAGGACCGAGTAACCTCCAGAACAGTATCCTTCGTGAACAAAGATTTGAAGATATACTTCATCTCATGGGAACATAATAAGAAGATCCGCCAGATAGCCAATAATCCCCGGGTTGCGTTGACTTTATTGAATATTCAAATCGAGGGCAGGGCAAAGGTTCTGGGTAAGCCAACGGATTACCAAGATGTTGGTGACCTGTTTAGAGCCAAGTTCTCGGATAGGTGGTTTGATGCATTCTCCCAGATACCGCATATGGTGCTAGTTGAAATCGAAGTAGAATATCTCGTAAAGTTTGAGAATATCAATAGGCGGTTTCATCTTCAGAACATCGACTTGGTCAACAAGGTGGTTCATCAGATGAGGATAGAGGACAAAGACAACCCTAATTATCCTATGTAATTCTTTACTTTTTTGATAAATTGAAATATCTATTTGGTATAGCTTAGTAGACTGATATGAAGTATTCCTACAGAAGTAAGACATTGGAGAGGCTTGGGGTAAGGTCTTGGATAAACGCGAAAAACTGGTCCACTGTTATCGGTGGTACATGGATTGATGACAGGGTCCTTGAGGCTATGAATGAGGTAGCCAAAACATTCGTTGACATGCATGAATTATTCCAGAAGGCAGATCAGAGGATAGTCAAACTCTGCGGTGTTGAGGAGGCTCACATTACAACTGGTACTGGTGCTGCTATGGAGCTAGCCATTGCCGGGTGTATGGCTGGAGACGATTTCTCTAAATGGATGAAACTGCCCAAGACCGATGAAATGAAGAACCAAGTACTGATGCCCAGAGGACATAACATTGCTTACACACCTCAATGGACAGCCTCGGGGGCAACTGTTGTTGAGTATGGTCAGGCAGGGCATCTAAAGTCCTTCAAGAGGGAACTAGAGGCATCTATCACGGAGAAAACATGTTGCTTGGCATACACCGTGTCCTATAATACAGTTCCACGAGGGATGGTACCATTAGACGAGGTCATAGAGATAGCTCATAAATATGATTTACCGGTGGTTGTGGATGCTGCCAGTGATCTTCCGCCTACATCAAACATACACAAGTTCACTGATATGGGGGCAGATATCGTGTGTTTCAGCGGAGGAAAGGCGATCAAGGCGCCTAACAACACTGGGATGATGCTTGGTGCTGGAAGAGGAACCGAAATAATCCAATCCATTAGAAAACATACCTTCCCCAACTCTGGATGGGGCAGGGGACATAAGATTAGCAAGGAGCAGATCGTTGGCTTGGTGGTTGCCTTGGAGATATTCCTAGAGGAAGGTGACTCTCTGTATGATGGGCAGATGGAGGTAGCCAGGTATTTCGTTAGAGAACTCTCGGACATCAAAGGACTTGAGGTAGAGATAATACCCAACGATGAGTCTTATCACGAGCACCCTGTTATGCCCCATGTGCCCCGTGTGCTACTTCAGTGGAACCGGTCTGAGCTTGGGCTCACTGCATCCGAGTTGGATGCTGCGATGGCGGAGAATGATCCACCGATATTCCTGAGGGATACGCATTACTTCAATTACTATACAGACAAGGAGTGGAGACTCATCGACACCTATTACCTACGACCAGAGGAACCACCCATAATCGCACAGAGAATAAAGAAAGCACTCGAAAAAACCTCCTAACTGTAGACATAAGTCGAATATTTTATCCTCACTGCGTCTATAATTATGATTCAACTAGTTGTGTTTATGGGGTGTAAATTCATAGATGGGTCTTAAGCATAGTTTTACCACTGCATTCATCAAGATATTCGGCAAGTCGAAGATTAACGGCTTACAGACAAAGCAGAGATCAATCAAGGATTTACCCGGGGTTATTGGTCCAACTTCTAGGAGCCCGACTAGGTTTGAGATTCCTCTGGAGATGATGAGGCTCCTTCAGAGCCGTGAAGATATTGAGATAGTCATATCTTTCCTGTGAGGCGATTGCTCTCTATCATCAAGAACATTCACCTCTCAGTGGATTCGATCAAAGATAACCCAAGTGATCCGATAAACGAAGCATCAAAGGAGTTCCTAGAAGCACTAGAAAAATATGCATTTTCTCTTGGGATAAGTCCATTAGGGTATGTAAAGCTGCCACCAGATCTCATCTTCAAAGAATTTGGTGTCTTCTATGATAATGCCATCGTCTTGGCTATGGAAATGAATAAAGCAGACATAGACAAGGCGCCAAGTCAAGACACATTAAACACGGTATTCGGAACATACGATGACCTAGGAATAGCAGCCAACAAGATAACTGAATACTTGAGGGAACATGGGTATGCGGCTCAGGCTGATCATCCTCTAGGGGGCTTGGTATTATTTCCCCCATTGGCTCAGATGGCTGGGATTGGCTGGGTTGGGAAACATGGGCTTCTGATAACCCCCGAGTTCGGTCCAAGGGTAAGACTTGCAGCAGTATACACCAATATCGAGAATCTCCCATTCTCAGAGTCTAACGATCATGGATGGATAGAAGACTACTGTGGGACATGTGGGTTATGTGTATTACAGTGTCCTCCTAAAGCCATCCTTGATGAGCCGGTTGTGTCTGAGACTGGTCTGGTTACTCATATCTCTCAACGGGATTGTTTCGAGTATTTTGCACAACACTATGGATGTTCAGTGTGCATCAAAGTATGCCCATTCTCATCGAGTGTTGATGCATACAACCGATTACGAACCATTGTCAAAGAGCACTAACTCCCATCACTGAGCATATACTTTACAAATATTGGATATTCGATTTATCCTCACTTCATCATCGTGAGTATGTTGAAAAAAGGGGAAGTATATTTTTTAGGCTGTTTCCCTTGTCTTCATTTCGTCCAGACGTTTATTGATGGCTGCTAGTTCTTGCTCTAAGTATTTCATCTGGTCCTCTAGGTAGACTCTTTCATCTGGTATCGACGCGTAGGGAGTTACCGGAGCGGCTACTCCTGATGTAGTTGCTACGGGGTATGTTCCCGCGTAGCTGGGGTTTGACCACCACCATCTGGGTAGCCATGGGAACCTGCCACATCTGTAAGGGTCTGCGTTGTAGCTGTATCTCCATCCATAGCCTCTTCCGTACCCTAATCCGTATCCGCGTCCGAAGCCTAATCCTCGTCCGTATCCTATTCCGTATCCTCTTCTGAATCCCATTATTCTCGCCTTCTGTGCTTATGCACAGAACTCATTTTGTGTTAATACACAGAAATATATAAGTATTGTGCAATTGCACAGAATATATCTGTGTGAAAAAGCAAACAACACTATATGAAAAAGCTATAATAAACAAATCAAGACTAGACCATAGAGGTTAATCACTATGAACACTGTTAAAGAAATTTTAAATGCGGGCAAAGCCGCGATAGGAACTACTGCTTCTGTGAAGAGTCCCGTGGATTTATTAGCTGATGCAGGGTTTGATTTCATTCTCTTTGATACACAGCACTCAGCTGTGGAGATCAAGGAACTTCAGTATCAACTCCAAGTCATGAAGGGCAAGAGAGCCAGCCCCATCATTAGGGTAGGGGAAAACAGGCAGGACCAGATCTGCTATGCGTTGGACATAGGCGCCAGAGGCATTATCGTGCCCATGGTTAATACCAAGAAAGAGACGGAGGATATGGTCCAGTGGTGTAAGTATCCGCCTGTTGGGAAACGTAGCTCTGCTGGTGCTAGGGGCGAGTGGGGGGCATTCGAGAATTATCGTGAGTATATGGATAGGTTCAACGAGGAGTGTGTAGTTATTCCCATGATTGAGACGGTTCCATCGTTGAACAACATTGAG
>CAZZFH010000080.1:0-8483 GCA_964653295.1 uncultured Candidatus Bathyarchaeia archaeon
ATTTTAGGTTTCATCCGTTTTCTGTTAGAGTTCTCTTAACGATAAAACAACTATTTTCTCTTCGCGCGTGCCATCTCTGCACCATTTTCAGTAAATTTTATCCTAGGAGTTTTATTCAAGAAAAAGTAATAAAAAGAACATGAAACTTTCAGATAATACAATAAAAATCTTAGAACAAGTATTTAGGCTATTAACATTCTTTGCGCTTTGGATGGTTTTATTAATAGCTTTTTTCAGGATTGAAATAGCTGTAGAAGAGATAAGACATGCCTGGGATACAGGTGCTAATTGGGTAAATGTTTTAGTAAGACATAGTATAGAGTTGACTATCCTTACATTATTTCTACCCTCATTAGGGAGGTTTTTACAGGCTCAGTTTGAGAAACTGAAATAAAATAATTATCTACACTTTTTATACTCATTTACCCTAAGGGTTTTTTACTAGTAAATGTGAAATGTGCGTGACTCGAAAAAACCCCTCTTATTATCTCAATAAAAATGCATCGAAAAGTAACGAGTTACAAGTAAATACTTCTGGTATAGGTTTATTTTTGTTGTATTCTTCGACTCAACCATAGGAACGCAATGAGAAATACTGTACCTACTATGCTCATCCCCGTTGTATCATCCAATCGACTGGCATCCAGTTCCTGAAGATAAGAGAACAATATGAAGATGAAGAGGGAGCCAAAAAGCAGCCTGTGATAATGCATCGGGGTTGCCTTAGCCCAATCATAGCTCGCCAGACCCCTGAATAATCCCAAGATTAACACTACTCCAATGAATATTACTAGGATCGGAGCACCAGTGAATCCAAGACGCTCGGGCAACACACCAAAGACAAAACCAGAACCAATAGACCCCAAGAATGTGACCATGAAATAGTATCTGGATCTCCTCATCACCAGCTTCCCTCGTCTTACCCAATCGCTGGGTAGAAGATAGGCTAGATAGAGAAAGATTATGCTCAACACAATGAACAATATTAACTGAGGCAAAGGTGGAGCATACCCTGTGAACTCCGCGAAGAGAAAATACCCGATACCCACATCACCAAGAAACAAGAATGGCACTAATTGACACCAACGCCCATATAGCCAAGACTGCTCCTTCCTCAAGGGATAAACCAGCTCCACTAGCATCACAGGGACAGTGATACTCACTATCGCATGGTATATTGTGAGTTCTACTGCCCAGACCCAGTTGACACCCATCCATCTACCAAACGACCCTAATACACCAAGGTCCATCCAGTTTGGGTTCTGGAAGCTCGCTACCATAACCCCCTCCTCGATGATACCATAAGCAGCCCCAATAAGCAACAAAGAACCGACACCTTTCTTCCATCTAATCTTTAACTCCCGGGCAAGCACTGCCCCTCCCCCATAGAGGAGGCTCATCACTGTGAACCCGAAGACCGTGAAGAACTCGGCGGGGGGAGCAGAACCCGAGAGTAACTCACCGACAACAGGAGACAGCAAGAATAAGGCAAGAGCAGGGGGGATTCGTGGAAGCTTCAACACTTAATTAATGGCTCTTACTGTGAAAAGGGTTTACGGATGATTCCTGATACTAGCTTTATAAAAAGTGGTTTCACTGGATATACTATGAATAAGCTAGAAGGAATGCAGAAAGCATTCAACGAATCAAAACAGGTTTTCTTGACGACCACGAACAAAGAAGGTGAGACGAGAAGAAGACCGATGACCAACTATAATGAGTCACCCTACGAACCCATGTGGTTTCCATCATTTCAAGACACACAGAAGATCAGAGACATCGAGGCTAATCCCGAAGTAGAGATCAGTTTTCACGCTGAGGAGACGAGAAAATGGTACAAAATAAAGGGCCAAGCCAGACTCGCGCCATTTGAGGAAGTTCAAAAGATTTGGAAGTGGTGGTTCCTTGAATGGGTTCCCGAGGAAGAAAGGAGTAAGCATGAACTGAGATATGACAACCCTTTCACCGACAGAAGCATAATCTGGATAGACCCCATTGAGGCAACGATAGGAGACAGTAAGTAATCACTCTTTTAATTTCTAATATTTTTTCGAGCCCAAAATAAGGCACTCTTCTTGAAGTACGCCACCAGTAACCTCAAAACTGGTCTCTATAACAGGATAATCCACATCTTCTGGTCCTGCCCCATAGTAGACCTTGATTATACCTGCCCGTTTTATTGCCTCCATGCACATACTGCATGGCTTGAAAGTCGCATAGATCTCACAGCCTGATAGAACAGTGGTACCAAGGTCTCGGCAGGCTTCTCTTATGGCGTTCATCTCTGCATGAGCAGTCACATCCACACTGCTCCTAATCGTGTTATGGGCTAGGCTAATGATCTCATCGTCTTTGACCACGCAAGCCCCAAAGGGTTCCTGCCCTTTATCGACGCCTTCCCAGCCTTTCATTATTGCCTTTTGCATGTGTTCTGGGTTCAAACTCGCTCAGAGAATAATGGGGTTGTCTGGTTTTAAATAAACAGCCCCATCTGAGTTATTATGGCGGTTGATGAGTTCAAAAAGAACACGGGGTTGGACCTGCATGAGATGTACATGAAATACCACCCCCAGATATACTCAGAATTTGAGGAAGAGATGCCCCAATACTGGGGTAAAAAGTGGAAAACAAACACAACCATAGGAAAACTCAGAACAGTTCTACTGCATAGACCGGGAAAAGAGTTCCTGAGCGTGGGTTCTCCCACTCCTTGGGCTCCCCATAGCAGTGATCTCGGTGCTTGGCGTATGAGCTGGAAACCCGAGACACTGGGCGAGTTGGATCGTGATTATGAGACCTTAGCAAAGGCGTACAGGGATGAGGGTGTCGAGGTTATTGAGAGGAAGCCTGATCCCTATGATCCACCGTATACCGTGAAGTCAATCTATACTGATGATGTGTGTCACCCAGCGGTCTATGGGCACGTCATCCTCAGAATGTACGATCATATCAGGAAAGGAGAAGAGATGCCAACCTTCCAGACACTGGCAGAGCACGGGATACCAGTCGTGGGCATGATCACAGGCTCAGGCATGGCAGAAGGGGGAAACATCGGCTGGCACGACGAGAAACACGTACTCATGACGGTTCACTACCCGAGGGCGAACACAAGTGACCCCAATGTCTGGAGATCAAACGACTCTGGACACCAGCAATACAAGGCGATAATCCAGAGTCAAGACCCAGAAGTAGACGTACGGATACTGCCCGGATGGGGTCCAAGACCCCAGCTAACCCATTACTGCATGGTAGACCGACATACTTCTGTGGCTGACCCCAAGTGGCTTGACCCATATCTCTTGGATTGGCTACGGGCTGAGATGAACTGGCAATTCATAGAACCCCCAGAAGAAATCTGCAGAATTGATCAGGGTATGCCTGTGGGTCCCGAGACCGGTGTGGTCCTTGAGCCGGGAAAGATAATCGTGCCTACGGGAGCCCGAGAGGCGACCAAGTGGTTCGAGAGCATTGGTATCGAGGTGGTAGAGGTGGATATACCTACATTGGTCTGGCCAATGAACAGTGGAAGCATCCACTGTGCAACGGGAAGCCTGAGACGAGACCCCGAACCAAAAGACTAATCTTTTTCCTCACTAAACTCCGTTAAACTAAAAGAAGCCTCATATTGTTAGGGAGGAAAATACTAATACCCAAAAACGCATTCCCTGAGTTGTAAAGAAATGTACCATATAACACCAGAAGACGAAAAGAAACTCGCAACGCTAAGCACATACCAACAAGCAATCCTACGAATACTCGCCGAGGTACCTAAAGGAAAAGTAACCACCTACGGAGATCTCGCCAAAGAACTAGCAAAAAGAGACCAAAAGTGGTCACCCAGTGCAAGCAGAGCTGTCGGTACAACCATGAAGAATAATCCTTGTGCTCCTCAGGTTCCCTGCCACCGTGTAATAAAATCAGATGGCAGCATCGGTAACTTCAGAGGAGGCGCAGAAGGAGCCGTAGACGAGAAAATACTGATGTTAAGAGACGAAGGAGTAAACGTGACATCCGGAAGAATAGACCTGAAAAAGTATCGACACAAATTCAAGTAAATACAGCAGATCTGAACCTGAGTCAAAAAATGTCAAGTAATTGATTATCTATAACTCCCAGTCCTTCTCATCAAGCTTCTCAACAAGGTCCACCAAGAGATTGACTAAGGCATCATTCATGAGCCTACCTTTCTCCAAAGTTGCTTTTGTTGGGTCTCCTGTGACCCCATACGGGGCTATCTCGTTGAAAAGCCACTTCCAGTCAACATGCTCCGGGAGATCAGGAACCACTCCCATTGCCCTATTCATGTCTACGAGGCTTGGGTCTACTCTGAGCATCATGCTGGTCTCTCCTTCTCCTGCATGTCCTAATCCATTCCAGACCTCAAAGGTGCCCTCTGGAACCAGTTTTCCTGCAGTTACCCACCACGCAGACAATACGGCTATCTTGAACTCGGGGTGCTGGGTCCGGTACTCGTTGGTTGATGCCTCTATTGCCGGTATATTACCATCATGACCATTGACGACCAATAACCGGTTGATACCATGTTTACACAATGAGTCAAAGACCTCAAAGAGCACATGCATCAATGTCTCAGTCTTCAAGCTAATAGCCAAAGGGAACTCTGAGTAATGCGCACTCATCCCAAAAGGAATAGGAGGCAGCATCAGCATCCCCTCTACCTGTTTGGAGACCTCTGTGGCGATATGCTCCGAGACAAGGGTATCTGTACCGTATGGGAGATGCTGTCCATGATATTCGGTTGCGCCTACAGCGAGTACTGCTTTGTCATATTCTCCTGTGTGGTATTCATGCCCAGTCATTCTCAGAAATGGCTTATGCCCAGAACCTGTCATAACTAATAATCCAGAGTACTCCTATTTCGGTTTATACCTGAGAGAGGGTTTTCTTGAAAACACTTTAACGGTCTAGTGTCAATAGTATCTGACTGATATGACTCTCCCCTATGATGAGGAAGGGACCCTGCTTGTCATTGATCTAAATGAGCATAAAACAAGGGTTGAAGCCATCCCAAGTGATATTCACCGGAAATATTTCATCGGACTAGGCTACAATACGTGGCTGTTAAACCAGAAAACAAGCCCAGAAACAGACCCACTAGGAAAAGACAACGTGGTCATCGTTTCACCGGGACTATTAACGGGAACCAATGCACCAGCAACCCCACGTGTAGAGGTAACCACAAAATCACCCCTCACAGGGATACTGGGTACCGGCAACTCGGGAGGCTACTGGGGTCCAAACCTCAAGAAGGCAGGATATGACAGCCTGATGATTACTGGAGCTTCTGAGAAACCAGTTTATGTTTTGATTGAAGACCAAAAGGTCCAGTTCTTGGACGCAGAGCCCTACTGGGGAGTGGACACATACGAGATCACAGACAAGCTGAAAGATGCACATGGCTCGGAGGCAAGTGTAATGGTTATTGGACCAGCGGGGGAACGTCTTGTCAGGTTCGCTGCACCCGTATTTGATAAGCAGCATATGCCTGGAAGATGCCACGCAGGTGGCGTGCTGGGCAGCAAGAAGCTGAAAGCAGTAGTAGTAAAGGGAACAAATAAAGTCAGAATACGGGACCCAGAGGCATTCAATAAGGTTATGAAGGAAGCCGAGACGAGAATCAGAAGCTACCCGGCTTGGAAAGCACGCGCCAAGGCAGGCTCCATGGGAACTATCGGATTAAACGAGGAAGGAGTAGACTTCGATGATATCGTGGGACCATATCTGGTACATGGACCCAAAGGAGTATACTGCCCATGCAGTCTAGAGCCACTATACGGCTGCAACCTCCTAGCCAACATCAAAGACGACCCCTATAGTGATACTGATGTAGCATGTGCAGGACTAACCCTGTATTCAGGTACTGCCGAGAGGTATGGGATAAGCCTCCCTGCGGCGTTTTATTTCAATGAGCTTTGTCAGCGGGTTGGTATGGACATGTTTGGTCCCTTCTTCTTCGTATTTGAATTGATACAGAGAGGAATATTATCCGAGAAACAACTTGGATACAAGCTTGAACATGGAAACGAGAAACATCTAATAAAACTGCTCAAAATGGTTGCCTATAGAGAGGGCTTCGGCGATGTACTGGCTGAGGGCTCAAAGAGAGCAGCAGAGAAAATCAAAGGCGCCGAGAAATATGTACCAGCAGTCAAGGGTCTCGAGGTGATGCGCCCCGATGCACGGGCTTCGCTGAAAGGAAATACCTTCACTTCCATGAGTATCTTGACCAATCCCCGTGGGGGAGACGATCTGAAGGGCACCCATGGTGTATCCAACTATCCAGGGCATGCAAGTTGGGCGAAAAAACTGGGGATAACAGAGGAAGAGCACTCGGAGTGGCTTGTTGATTGGCTTGATATGCCCCAAGAATACAAGGGTAGGGTATTTGGGGACCCCCCAGATGTGGCCCATCCAGATGAACTCTTAATTACTATTTGGTATAACAACCTAACCAGTGTCTACAATAGCCTTGGATTCTGTATGTTCGCTTCGAGTGTTGCAGAGGTTCTAGGTCCAACGCTTCTGGCTAGGTTCTATTCTGCTGCAACTGGACGAGAGGTCTCCAGTGAGGAGGTCATGGAGGCTGGGGAGCGGATATTCAACTTGATGAGGGTATACGTGAACCGGATGGGGATAACAGCCGCAGATGATCATTGGCCAGAAAACTATTACAAGGAACATGGTCTCTCTGGAGAAGAGGCTTCTCCACCATTCTCCCTGAATAAAACTCAGAAACTACTCGATAGATATTATAGGATCAGAGGATGGGACCCAGAGACGGGAAAACCGCTACCTGAGACCCTCAAGAGACTAGGGATCAAATAGGTCTATCATTTTAGATTAGAGGTTTCAAGATTCTTTTCAGCTTGTTTCTCTGAAAAAGATGGTTCCTACTTTCACAATTCACTTTAAACAATATTATTAAGGTCTCACCTCTTATGTTGACCCCTTCTTTATAAGTAGCCACACGTGCTCTATCATACTTGTTCAATGCTCAATAATTCAGTAAAATGATGTTGTGTCTAGACGAGGAGAATAAAAATATGACACAGGAACCAGTTGCTACTCAAGAAATAAGCGCAGACCAAAATGAGTTGGATATCAACATAGTAAACGTTGTAGCCTCCGCGAGTCTGGACCAAAAAATCGATTTACTTGCCATCATGAAAGTCTTCCGAAACGTAGAATACAGACCTAAACAGTTCCCCGGTCTCGTATTCAGGCTTAAAAGACCTAAAACAGCCACACTAATCTTCAGCTCAGGCAAGATGGTTTGCACTGGATCTATTTCAGAGAAACAAGCGATAAGTGCTGTTAACAAAGTTGTTCAGGAGTTAAAGAGCAAGGGTATCGTTATATTGAATCGGCCAAAGATCGTGATACAGAATATGGTGGCTTCTGCAAATCTTCACGGTAATATAGACTTGGAGACTGCAGCGGATATCTTGGATAATGTAATGTATGAGCCTGAACAGTTTCCTGGTTTGATCTATAGGATGAAGGAGCCTAAGACGGTTCTTCTCCTTTTTGCTTCAGGTAAGCTTGTCTGTACAGGGGCTAAAAACGAGGAAATGGTCTATGAATCAGTTGGAAAAATCAGGGAAATACTAGAGGATTATGATCTTTTATACGAGGATTAGCCTGTGAGATGGCTCCCAATTATATTTTAGTTAGTAAAGAAACTGGATGGGAGTAAATATTACTCCAAAGATTTTCATGGAAACAAGCTGTGTGCATTTATTTTATCATAAAAATACTGGTATCGTTAACCATATATGGTTGACGTGTTTAGTCTTATAATAGGATGAATATCAACCTCTGGATGGCCTCGATCACATACGCTGCTTCCATCATCCTACTTTCTCTAGGGTTCTCACTAACATATCATTCCACAAAGGCACCAAACTTCACCATCGGCCCAATAATGGCGATCGGATCATACGTGGCGTACACAGTTACTAGGGTCTGGAATATCCCAGTATACTTAGGGTCACCATTGGCCTTAATTCTGGGCTTCATGGTCTCATCTGTGATCTACGTGCTAGTAATCAAGCCGTTAGTGAAGAGGAAACGAGACCCTGTCTTGATAACCCTCGCATTGATTGGGTTGGGTGAGGTTCTCACTGGTTTAACCCGGATTTACGCGGAGTGGATCAAGGATGTTATCCATTTCTGGGCTGCCACTGTCTTATTGAAGGAATATGATTTCTTCATAGGTAGTGTACCCGGGGTCTTTCTGGTCTTCAGTGTCATCACCTTTCTCACCTACATACTCTGGAGCCGAATCTATTCAAGAAACCCTTATGGATCAGCTTATAGGGCAACTGTTGAGAACCCGGAGCTGGCTATGGTTCCGGGTTTGAATCCTGATAGAGTATGGGTGCTGGTGTGGGGGTTCTCAGGGGGATTAGCATGCCTCGCAGGGTATTTGAGCCCATTATGGTTCAAATCAACATCGTTGA
>CAZZFH010000081.1:0-8335 GCA_964653295.1 uncultured Candidatus Bathyarchaeia archaeon
CGCTGCAGGGTTAGCAGTCTTGGAGTATATGGAGAAACACAATCTTATTGAGAACTCTCGTGTTAATGGCGAGTATTTCCACAAGAAACTACAGTCCCTCTATGATCATTCATCCATTGGAGATATCAGGGGCAAAGGGGTTTTCGCTGGTATAGAGTTCGTCAAAGACAAAGAAACAAAGGAGCCATTCGACCCATCAATACAATTCAACACCAGAGTAGTAGAACAATGCTATGAGAATGGACTACTAGTCTACCCGGGAACAGGAACAGTGGATGGCGTAATAGGCGATCACATCCAAGTAGCACCACCCCTAGTGGTCACAAAAGACGAGATAGATGAGATAATAATGCTCCTTGACAAGTCTATCGGCGAAGTTGAGGCAAAAATCCTCTAATCAACTGGTTCATAGAACTTTTTCTGGTTTTCTTCTTCATTCTCAAATTTTTTATTAATATTCTTTTTCATGCCATAGAATGAACGTATTAACCTTGTTTCATCTCTTTTGCCATGATTTTTTACTGGGTTTTCCAGATTCATCATTATTGGCCCCTTTTTCTTGGTCTTCAAGCCAATCATCTATGAATGAATACCTAAAACAGGATATTAGGGAAACGGAGGAACCAAGTGGAACCATAGTTCAATGAAAAACTGGGCTATCTTATCCGCCCATTCACTACTTTCTCTAAGGTAATTTCCTCGGAGTCGGTCTTAAGCCGTTTTCCCTGCAGGTATGCCTTGCCATCACGAGCCTCAAAGGTATACTTCATGAATTCCTCGAAGGATATCTTATCCTCCTTGAACTCGGTTACCCCATCAACATAGACCCTGTCTCCGGGTTTGCTCTTCTTGGGCGTAAGAACACCAACATTTTCACCATCGTCTCCGGCCAACAGCATTCCCTCGCTTAGTTCCCCACGGAGTTTGGCTGGCTCAAGATTGGTTACTACTACCAGATTCTTGCCTAGCAGATCATTGGGGTCAGGATAGTATGGTTTGAGTCCTGCGCATAACTGTCGTTGCTCGTCACCCAAATCTATCGTTAGTATGTAGAGCTTGTCAGCCCCCGGATGATCCTTTATCTCGGTGACTTTTGCTACCTTGAGGTTTAGAGCTGAGATGTCTGTGGGGTTTACCAAGTGGTATGAGCTGCCAGCGTACTTTGTGATGAGTTCGCACATCTCAATTAGAGCGTTCTCTAAGTACAATCCAGTGGTCTCCTTGTTACCCTGCACATAGAGCAACAGATTCTTGCTATCATTGCCTATCTTGGTATGCTGTCCCTGCTTGACATCAAGCCAGCAGAGTACCTTCTCATCATCAACCATAGCGAACTTACCCGGCTGCAGCTTCTCTGGCCCTGTCTCCCCAAGCGGAATATACAACTCATTTCCACGGGTTACCGCTAGTTTGACGTCCCCTTTGACATTGTCCAAGTCGTGAAGCCCTGCACTGATGAGTTTCTTGGCTGACACTAGGTTATAGCTGTCAACCGCTGTATTGATTGTAGGCAGGTTTCCTTTCTCCTTCACAAGCTTCACTAGATGTACTGCGCTGTTCTCGACATCAACCTTGAATTTCTTATAGATCTCATCATAGGCTTTTACAATCGGGTTATCACTGAGATCGATATCCTTGATCTCCTCTGCAGCCTCTTTCTTGAGCTTATCAAGCTCACTGCTCGACTTTTTGATATCTACACCCTCGATAACAGCTAGTTTGACATCAACGCCCAGCCTCGCTATCTTGGAGTCAATCTCAAATTTGATCTCCCTATGCTCTGGGACTGGTTCAGGCACCTTGATCTCTATAGGCTCGATCTTTCTGAGAATAATCTCCGCTTTACCAAGCTGATGATCCTCGACCCGCCTACCCAAGTCAGCCCACTTAAGATCCTCCAAGTTCAGCTGCTTCTCCACCTTCTCAGCGAAAAAGGGCATAATGGGCTTGACCATGATAGCGATATTCTTCACGATATTCACACAGTCAGTGAGTACACGCAAGGTCTTCTCCGGGTCACTCTTCCGGAGCTCCCAAGGCGCATTATCTTGGAAGTACTTGTTCCCGATGCTGCTTATCTCAAGTAACCTGTTTACCGCTTCCCTAAACTCATAGTTCTCGTATGCCTCGTAGACCTTTTTGGATTTCTCATCAACTTCTTTGATGAGTGCCTCATCATTGATCTTACTGGTTTTTCCTTTGAAGTTCTTGCCTGTGAAGCTCATTACCCTGTAGACTAGGTTTGCTACGTTGGAGACAAGCTCGTTATTGATCCGGTTCTCTAGGTTCGTTAGATCCAAGTCTATGTCTGTCATGGTGTGGCTGAGATTAGCCGCGTAATAGAATCTGAGCAGCTCAGGGTCAACATATTCTCGCATCTCTTCTGCGGTGAGGAAGGTTCCCCTGCTCTTGCTCATTTTCTCTCCATTAAAAGTTAGGAATCCGTGGACCACGATATTGTCTGGTACATGGAAATCCGCTGCGTGGAGTACGGCTGGCCAGAATAGCAAGTGGAAATATATGATATCCTTTCCTATGAAGTGGATTATCTCGTGGTCGTCTGTTTGCCAGATATCGTCTGCTGTGAAATCCTTGTCCTTGGCGTAATTAGCTGTCGAAGCGATATACCCTATTGGAGCATCCAACCAGACATAGAAGTACTTGTCCTCCTCGCCGGGTATCTTGAACCCAAAGTATGGTCCATCCCTGCTGATACACCAGTCATCGAGTCCCTCGTTTACCCAAGTCAATATCTGATTCCTAATCTCAGGCTGCAACCGCTTGTTGCCATTAAGCCACTCCCTGAGCCAGTCAGTAAACTCGCCAAGTTTGAAGAAGTAATGCAGGCTGTTCTTTCTAATGGGGGTTGCTCCGCAGATACTGCAATACGGTTTAACCAGATCTGTTGTATCATAGGTTGTGTTGCATTTCTCGCAGACATCGCCATACTGGTCGGGTGCCCCACAGATAGGACAGGTGCCCTTCACATACCGGTCTGGGAGATATCGTTCACAGTTCTCACAGAAGGTGAGTTCGATCTCCTTTGTATATATGTAGCCCTTCTCTTTGAGGCGTTTGAATATTAGCTCTGTATAGTGCTGGTTCTCGGGGCTGTTGGTGGTGTAATAGTTTGCATAATCAATGTGGTAGTTATCATAATCTCTTTTGTGTTCCTTCCACCAGCGCTCAATGAACTCCTCCGGCGTCACACCCTCCTTAGATGCATTGATCTCTATGGGAGTCCCATGGGTATCCTCTGCTCCACAGTAGAAGGCGTCCTTGCCGGACATCTTGAGGTGTCGTACATAGATGTCTGTCTGTATGTTTTCGAGAATATGCCCTATATGGACTGGTCCGTTTGCGTATATCAACGCGGATGTGATTAGGGTTTTCTTAAGAATACTATTATCTGTCAGTTTAGATGCCTCCACGACTTTCTTCACTAGGGTGCTTACCACAATATATATGCAAACTATAAAACAAGGGTCGACTAACTGGATTCGGAATCAAGCCCTTATAAACTAATGATATTGTGAGTTCTCAATGCACCCCAAGATGTCTAACCTTCAATGGTTTGAGCACATAAAAACATATGGCTCAAAACCCGGACTACAAACAATACGCGAATTACTAACCCTACTAGGTGACCCACAGGGCCACTTCGCATCAATTCACATAACAGGCACCAATGGGAAGGGATCAACCACCGCCATAACCGCCTCAACCCTAGAATCAGCCGGCTACAAGGTAGGCGCATTCACCTCACCGCACCTCAGCAAGATAAACGAGAGCATCAAAATCAATGAGATCGAGATACCTACCCACATCATGGACCATATCCTCGGTGATATACGCGATAAAACAGAGGAACTGGTTGGTAAAGGGAATCGACACCCTACTTATTTCGAGGTGCTCGTGGCGTTGGCTTTTGTCTATTTCCAAAATGAAGATGTGGACATCGCGGTTGTGGAGGTGGGGATGGGTGGGAGAGACGACGCCACCAATGTGATCCAGAGCATGGCATCCATTGTGACCAACATAAGCCTAGAACACACCCAGTGGCTCGGAGAAACAGAGGTAAAGATAGCTGAAATCAAGGCAGGGATACTCAGGGAAGGCACAGAGCTGATAACCGCAGTGACCCAGCTAGAGGTATTAACGAGACTCAGAGAAATCGCTACTCAGAGAAAAAGCATCTTCACGGTAATAGGCGATGATATCAATATAACCCCCGAGTCCAGCAGCCTTCAAGGCCAGCAATTCACAATAAAAACACCTAGCCAAACACTAGGTCACCTCACTACATCATTGCTTGGGGACCATCAGCTACGAAACGCTGCATGCGCGATTGCAGCTATAGAGGCAGCTAGGCGAAACGGGTTCAAGATAAGTGTTGAAGCCATCAAATCTGGGCTCATATCGGTTAAATGGCCGGGTAGATTCGAGGTAATTCAAGAGAAGCCTCTCATTATATTGGATGGGGCTAAGGATGCGAAAGCCATCCAGAGCTTGGTGGAAGCCATCAAAAAGTATCTTCCGGAACGAAGCATAACAACAATAGTTGGTATCTCAAGCGACAAGAACCATCAAGCCATGATTGAATGCCTCGCAGAGATCACAGAACACTTCATATTAACAGAACACAGGGTGCGCAACAGAACAGCCACAGCTGAAGCACTCCAGAAGATAGCTGAAACCACCGGGAAAACCACCCAGATAATAACCCCCCTAAGTGAAGCAATCAGGTACGCTAAAGAGAACGTGAACCCAGAAAGCGTCATTTTGATCACTGGCTCTGTCTTCCTCATCGGTGAAGCCCGAGAAAGCTGGTACCCTATTTAATCTAGTAGCTCGGGGTAGACCCTGCGGACCGCCAGCAACATACTCGCAGCGAATATAGTGGCGCCAATGGCTATACCTACCCTCTCAAAGATCGATACCACCATTATCGCGATAAACATCGTGGGCTCCGGAGCAAGCAACGTTATGAATAACAGGTTTCCAAGCATGTGACCCGCAACTGTTGACGCGAAGCTGCAGATGAATAATCCGATACTCATCGTGCGTCGATCCTCTGAGTTGATCCATTCACTGATCCTGTTCCTCAAAACTAGCAGTACCAACAGGCTCGCGGCATGCATCAATGGGAAGTACCATACCACTCTCCCCGTCTCAAAGACATACCATCCAGCAATAAGCACAGCCTCTACACCAGCGGCAGCCCACCAGTAACGCCCATTCGATCTGCCAATCAAGGCAGCTACAAGCGCCGATAAACCCGCAAGGGGGGTGAAGAACATACCAAATCCTCCGCCTTTCAGCATCTTTCCCACAAGTGCTCCTATGAACGCCGCTATTGGTCCATATATTGGTCCTAGGGCTAATCCATACCCGATCTCTAGCATCCTGACTAGGTCAATGGTTGACCCGTCTCCGCCAATCATGGGGATTCCGGGTAGGAAGCTGAGGGCAGCGTAGGCAGATGCCAGCACTGCTATTAATGTGAGTTTTTTGGTGTCCACCCTTATTGAGGCACCCTCATCGAATATGTATTTAATTACCAGTCATTGGGTTTCAGGTAACTTCTTATCCTCGTCACAGTTTTAGTCTTTGATTAAAGTGACTGAAGATCGGGTTCCCAGCAACACGGAATATGGCATGGCTGCTATACTCAGCTACGCATCAGTCTACTTTATGAGTTGGATGATCACAAAAAACCCGGATGCAAACTGGGTTACATTACTTGCATATCCAGCATACTTCCTAGGAGCCCTCTATCCAGCCTTTCTCTTATCCAGTAGGGCGGGTTATGCCCATCTAATGGTCGGTATCAAATCAGCTTTCTATGGCTGGCTATTCTCCGGGTTCAGCCTCTGGGTGCTCACTGGAACAACCAGCTTCATCTACCTACTATTGCTGTTATTCTGTTTCCTGCTGGGCGGCTTCTCAGGCTCTTACATCGCCCTCAAACGCCAGATACGAAAAGAAGCATTAGAAGACCTTTAGGAATCAACAAATATCAAATAGACAATAGAATGAGTGGAAAAAGGATGTTCTGGGACATAGAGCTAACCCCCGAAGAAGTCGAAGAAGTAATTCAAGACACTTATAAAAAAATCTCTGAGTACAAGATGGAAACAGTCTCAATCCTAACCTTAGAGAGCTTAAAACCATGGTCATATGTAGGCGGAGAACTCGTCAGGGCAGCATTATCCCCGGTAATGCCCGCGCTTGGAGAAAACCTTGGGCTCACAAGCGAGAAAATGTTACAGGTCTTTGAGGATAGAAAAAACATTGAACGCCTCATACAGCTTCTTGAGGAGAACCTCAAGAAGGAAGAAGCTGAACGAAAACAAAAACGAGAAGAAGCTAAACAGAAGAAAATAGAGAAAAAAGAGAGAGAAGAAGCCGTTAAAAAAGCCTTGAAGGAAGCTGAGAAGAGAAAAGGTAGGTTACCCTAATTTTTAGGCTTCTTTGGATGCTGGAGATTAGAAATGTTTAAGCGTGTCCTTCGGCGACTGAATATGGAATAGTATGGCAAACCTCAACAAAAAAACAGAGGAAATGCAATTTATTATTGCCACCGACGTTGGCAGCACCACAACAAAAGCCCGTTTCTTCCACAAGAAAGACGGCGAGTGGCGCTTCCTAGTAGCAGGTGAAGCACCCACAACAGTAGAAGCCCCATACGAGGACGTAACGCTCGGGGTTCAGAACGCGGTTCGTGAGGTAGAGGAGCTTACAGGGCACAAGCTACTTGCTCCTGGCGGTGGAATGATAATACCATTTGACGGTGAGAAAGGCGTAGACCTTTATTGTACAACTAGCAGCGCTGGAGGCGGACTCCAGATGATGGTTGCTGGGTTAATCAAATCAATGACAGCTGAATCAGCCAACAGGGCAGCTCTTGGAGCAGGAGCCATAGTAATGGACGTCATCGCGAGAGATGATGGCAGACAGACCTACCAGAAGATCCAACGTATCAGAAGCCTAAGACCAGACATGATACTGATGGCGGGCGGAACCGATGGAGGCGCTAGCCAGCACGTAATGGAGATCGCCGAGCTCATCAAAGCCGCAGAGCCAAAGCCGAGACTTGGAGTAGGATATGAGCTACCAATAGTTTACGCAGGTAACAAGTCACTAAGAACCCAGATCCAGAACCTAATGGATGAAGGCTTTGCTCTAGAAATAGTTGACAACATCAGACCAGTCCTTGAGCAGGAAAACACGGAGCCAGCCCGTCGCGCTGTCCACGAGTTATTCATGGAGCATGTCATGAGCCACGCACCGGGCTATACCAAGCTGATGAAATGGACTGAAATCGATATCATGCCCACCCCTGCTGGAGAAGGTATGGCAATACAGCTCATAGCCAATACTTTCAACCAAAATGTACTTGGCGTTGGCTTAGGCGGAGCAACCACAAACGTATACTCAATTGTAGAGGGCAGATTCGTTCGCAGCGTGTCAGCTAACCTTGGCATGAGTTACAGCGTAACTAATGTCATGAAAGAGGCTGGACTCGAGAACATAATGCGGTGGATACCATTCAACCTTGACAGAGAAGAAGTAGCCAGCCGCCTCATGAACAAGATGATAAGGCCAACTACCATCCCACAGACACTTGAAGACCTTATAGTCGAGCACAGTGTCGCAAGAGAAGCCCTTAGACTCGGATTACAACATCACAGAACAATCGCAACCAGACTCAAAGGTATTCAGATAGAGAGAACTATCAGCGACATGTTCGAGCAAGCAGTCGCAGATAGCTACGTCGAGATGATGAACATCGACATCTGTGCAGGAACAGGAGGCTTGCTAAGCCACGCCCCACGCAGAATCCAGAGCATGCTCCTCTTAACAGACGCCTGGCTTACTGAAGGTGTAACAAGGATGATGCAGGACAGCGTATTCATGATGCCCCACCTCGGCGTCGTATCAACAGTATACCGTGACGCAGCGTGGAGTATCTTCGATAAGGACTGCCTCGTCAGACTAGGCACAACCATCGCTGCTTCTGGGAAGGCAAAGTTCGGTGAAAGTGTAATGGACCTAACTATCGAGATGCCCAACGGAGATATGCTCGAGGAAAAAATGAACCTAGGAGACCTAAAGCTCATTCCACTCACAGCAGAACAGGAGGCAAAGGTACACGTTGAGCCCGCCAATCAATACGATGTAGGCGCTGGACCAGGTAACGAGCTAGACACTGTTGTCCAGGGAGGCATCGCAGGCCTGCTCTTGGATGCACGAGGAAGACCGCTCTACTTCCCAGCTGATGACCAGAAGCGTAAGGAAATACTGCTGAAATGGTTCAAGGCAGTGAATCTAT
>CAZZFH010000082.1:0-8314 GCA_964653295.1 uncultured Candidatus Bathyarchaeia archaeon
ACAGACCACATTAATTTCTGGATGGAGGAGGTCTGGAAGAGTGTAAGGGATCACGCGAAGTTGAACCCTGATAAGAAATCTGATTGGGCTGAGATGGGGGCATCTGCTGAGGAGTGGACTCAGTCTGTGAACAGGCTGGAGGCGGCTGTGAATATGACACTAGATGCCTTGGCTGAGTGGAGTGATGAGGATCTATACAAACAGGTTCCAAGTACGGAGTATACGTTTAAGCAGATGCTGCATGGGATGGTTCATCATAACCTGTATCACGCTGGGCAGATCAATTTGTTGAAGAAGAAGACGGGCTAGTCTTTTCGCTGTATCTCTATGATGTTGCCCTCTGGGTCTCGCATATAGGCAAAGACCAGCCTACCATAGCCCTCTATCTCTACCTCTGTTAATTCTCCGACATAGTCTCCTCCGTTTTCGATTATTTTTTCTGCTGTCTCTTGTACGTCTGGGACGCTGAATGCGATGTGTCCGTAGCCGGGGGTGTTCGGGTATGAGGAGGCTGATTTCGTTTCTTGGTTGTACTGGAATATTTCTAATGTAGGTCCATCGGTGTACCCGGGGAGCCTGAGATGGGTTCCTGTGATGTGGGTGTCTTTGAGGTTGAGTGCCTTGTCGAGATATTCTCCTTTGAGGTCTCGTTCTGGTGGGACTGGTTGGCACTCGAATACCTTAGCGTAGAAGTCTGCTAGTCGTCTCCAGTCGTGTGCGACGAGGTTGGTGTGGACATATTTCATGGTGTCTAGTTGGTTTACTGTTTGATATGGTTTAGGAGTTGTTTCATAAATGGTTCTTGATGTTCAGGATTGGTGTTGGAAAGGGTTTTTCCTAGAGCCGTTACTAGTTTGATTCATGGTGTTTAGGGAAGAGGAATACGAGGCTTATCTGGATCAGAGAAATGTTGATCTAGAGACCAAGGAAGCCTACAGGAGGGCTGTCCTGAAGGCGATGGCGTATTTTGAGGAGCATGGGCTAGTGTTTGAGGAGGCTGGTGTCTCTGACTTTGAGGCTTATATTAATCACTTGATGGATGCTGGGGAGAACTCTGAGGAAAATATACTGGGGTTAGCACGTTACGTGTATCTGCGGGATATGAAGGAGGTCTGGATCTATTTCGCTGCTATTATTGGCGGTAGGGAGATCTTGCCCAGTATCGAGGATAGGCTTGAAGAGATCGCAGGTAAAGAGGTAGCGGAGGAGATCTTCAAGGAGGTTAATGCTCCACCACTGGGCTCAAAGCCTGAGAAGTACTGTGACGCCACGAGCAGCTTGATGAAGGAGTTCAGGGAGAAGCTGAGCCCAGAGGTGTATAAGCGGGTCTTGGCTGGTAATCATCATCATGTGCCTGTGGAGTGGTTTGACCGGCATAAGCAGTGGTTAGTGGAGCTTGATGGTGATATCGATGCTTGGCTCAAGAAGATGCATGAGGCTGCGGTTGATGATCTTGAGCTGCATCTGAGGGAGGATAAGGTGTGGTTTGAGCAGGTGATTACTCAGGGTATCGTGGATTATGTTAAAGCTAATCAAGAGCTATTGGCTGGGGTCAGGAAAGGTGACTGGATCTATAACACCAAGTTCCCGTATGCTCCACAGGATTATCTTGATGAACAGGACCCGTTGATGAAGAGGTACTATATGTGTCACTGTCCCTTGGCTCGGGAGGCTGTGCTGAGTGGTGAGCCGGATATACCCATGGATTGGTGTTACTGCAGCGCTGGGTATGGAAAGCTAAGGTATGACGTGGCTTTCGGGGAAGAGACAGAGGCAGAGGTACTGGAGAGCGTATTCAGTGGCTCAGACAAGTGCAGGTTCAGGATACTGATACCAGAAAAATGGCGCTAACCTTAGAACTCTTTTACATAGACATCTTTCTCTAAACTGGCATCAGTTAGATTTTTTTTTTCCCTGAATTTTTGGACCTCGGTGTATAGGTATTCCCACCATCGGAACCAATCTGGATCATTGTAGAGTTTTCTTTGCTCTATTATGATTGGCTTGAACTTGGTCCAAAACTGTACAAAACTTGGACCACCAACAAGGTAATAGACCATATCCGTATCGACGATGTTTTGATTCAACATGTAACCCAGATTATCATAGAATTTCCACAGGTTCCATCTTATAGCAAAATGATCAGGGTTGTTGGTCGAGTCGTATTTGTTGCAGAAGTCATCGAAGTCTTCCCATTGCATGCTTAGTAGGCTTAGGTAGTTTCGGTTCATGAGTTCGGAGAATAACATGTTTGATAGGGTCAATACTACTTGGGTTTTTCTGGCTCTGTTTGTGTTTCTGACAGTGAGGACATAGTAGCTGAATCCTGCGATCACCCCGAAGATTGCGATAAGGTCTCGGGCAGTTGATAACTCGATCATATCTATGAGTTATGGTGAAGTGAGGATAAAATTATGGATTGGGGTTACTGGTCCGGGATGTATTTTGCGAATGTCTTGGGAAACTCAAAAGAAGGGTCATGGCTTCTCATGATCTTCAACATTTCTCCAGCTAGATACTCCAAACCATCGTAAGCATTAGATGAAGAATACCTTTTCCTGTTCTCCAATATAACTGGTTTAAACTTTTCCCAGATCCAGAGTGAATAGGTCCCCCCAGATTGGTAAAAGGTCTCCGCATCAGCGATATTATTTCTTAAAAGATGACCTATAACATTACAGCTCGCCCAGACAGCGCTACGTTTTGCATAATTGTCTGGGTTCACATCCGAGCCATATTTTCTCTCAAAGTCATCATAGTCGGTCCACTCCATGTTTATCAATTCTATCCAACGTCTCTGGGCTTCCTCGCTCAGCATGGTCTGCATCATGCTGTTTGTTAGTGTGATCCTGCTGTTACGTTGATTTATTCTTAAGGTGAGGATGTAGTATGTGGCTGCGAGGGTTACGCTTGTCGCAGTAATTAATATGCCAAGGGTTTGAACGTCTACCATACAAGGTATTAGCGTAGAGTGAGGATAAAATATTCGATTAGTTTATTTTATTATTGATTGTACCCTGCCTACTTTGCCGTCTGTGAGACGTACCTTGATGCCATGGGGATGTGTACTACTGTTTGTTAGAATAGTTTTGACGATGCCCTCTGTAAGCTTGCCGCTCCGCTGATGCTGCTTCATGACGATGTTGACCTTTATGCCGGGTTTGATCTGGCTTCGCTGCTGGTGGGGCTGCATTTCGTGCCCTTGTGGCTTGGTGGCTTATAGGTTATTCGGGTCTACGCGGGGGGTCACTGTCTGATGTATTCGAGGGCTTGGTCTCCTGTGAACCTCATGGCGGATATTATGTCCAGTATCCAAGTTACCTTGGGTACCTCTGCCCAGCGATAAACTCATTCATGCCTGTTTCTGGGAACTCGAAAGCATAGACTAGGTAAACTGCTGAACCCATTGACCTAGTCTATGCTTTCATGCCTGTTTCTGGGAACTCGAAAGCATAGACTAGGTCAATGGGTTCAGCAGTTTCTCTGGTTTTTTGATATTATTCAATTGTGTCTCTTCTTAAGAAGATAGATGAAGGGAATGCTGAGTAGAAAAATAACGCCTGCGCCTATAAACGGGCTTGATGGTCCAATTGATCCGTAGAGGTATCCCCCTAATAGGGGACCGGCTGCTGAGCTCAGACGAATACTAGCCATTCTCAACCCGAATGCAAACCCCTTTTTTTCTTGGGGAAATACTTCTGATACTATTGCGAGGC
This sequence comes from uncultured Candidatus Bathyarchaeia archaeon, assembly GCA_964653295.1. Taxonomy (GTDB): domain Archaea; phylum Thermoproteota; class Bathyarchaeia; order TCS64; family TCS64; genus RBG-16-57-9. The sequence continues at coordinate 3,717 of CAZZFH010000082.1, forward strand.
TTGCGGGGACTATCATGCTTAGTAATCCTTTTGATATTACATAGATCAATAGATATGCGTACCATTTGTCTACGATTCCCCATAATCCATACAGGAGTGGGACTGGCAATAGCAATATTGTAATCAGTTTTTTTCTGCCATACCTGTCTGCGAGTAATCCGCCGGGTACTTGAACTATTGTTCCGATGATGTTGGATGCTGTGAAGAATAGTCCGATACTTGTTATTGTGGTTTTTAGCTCGTTGTTTAGGAAAAGCGGTAACATTGTTCCTACCATGGATTGAGCCGAGTTAGTTAGGAACCCATACATGAAGTAAAGGAAAGTAGTGATAAATGGGACCTTTATGTTCATATTTTTTGATGAGTCAGGGGGTTTCATAGAGGATGGGTTTTCTTTTATAGCGGTTACTGGGATTATGCCTAAAAAGAACATGATTGATGCGATGATCAAGGGTATGTGCCATCCTATTTTCTCTGAGAGGAATCCGCTTATTGGGGGGGCGATGGTTCCGCCGATGGTCCAGTCTAGGCTCATTATTCCAAAGACTGTGGCTTCGGATGCTTGTGTTGATGCGGAGGATATGAATGCCATCCTGGCTGGGCCGACGAATGCGTCGGCGATGCCGTGAAATATGTATAGAAATGCTACGGTTCTCCAGTTCCGGGCGAATGAGATTAATAATGTTGAGATGCCCCAGAGGGATATGCCGATTAGGAACATTTTCTTCTTCCCTAGCTTGTCCATTATGTAGCCTGATGGTAGCATGAGGGCTGTTCCGGCGATGCTTGATAGGGATATTACTAGGCTTATCTCTAGTTCTGTGGCGTTGATGCTTTGGAGGTAGATGGGGAATAGGGGTCCGATTAGTTGGAGACCTATTACTATTAGTAGTCCTGCGGAGAATAGCAGGAATAGGTTTTTTTCGTTTCGGCGGATGTAGTTTATTCTTTTTATTGCTTTTTTAAGCATCATTTACTATATTTTTTACTTATATATAAAACGCGGAATAATCAAATGAAGCTTTGGCGGGATAATGTCAGATTTATAATATTAAATGCATACGTGGAGGCTCCTCAGAAAATTAGCCTATTTTGTTGCGTCTAGTAGGTTTTTCATGTTTGTCTTGTGGCTGTGTCTTCGTGCTTGAGTATTTTTCCTGTCGCGACGAGGTAGTTTGTGGATGCCTGTTTGTTGATGCAGAGCAGCTGGTACAGGGTTAGTACATTGTTTTATCGCTATGAGTCAAGCCTTTACTCATTTTTACCCGTATAGGGTTGGGAGGTGTATACTTATCGGTTTTTAGAGATGAAGCTCTTGTTAAAAAAGATAGATTTGCTTGATGGCTTCATTTATACACACCTTTCCTCAGAGTGAAAAAGGTAATGCAGAGGTCTCCTTAGTATTTGATAGAAAAAATATAGAGAAAATCATCAGGGGCTAGAGATATGATTTGCTAGTAGGATTATAGCATCGAATGGTTGCAGCGTCAATGTTTCGGTTACTGGTTCGCCGTTGTTTACTTCAGGAGCCTGTGTGCCTAGGATGCGTTTGATGCCAGTGCGGCTGTACGACCCTGCTAGTTCCTCAGCGTTGAACGTGTATGGTTTGTTCATGGGGTTCACGAGTACGAAGCCGTTTTCGAAATCTCTCCTCCAAGGACCTGCGCCTCCCTCAGTCACCTTTATGTTGTCTATAGCTATTTTTCCGCCGCCGCTCATAAGCTGGAAGTATAGTCTATAGTTGCTGCCTGTTGGTAACGTTACGTGGAACCGTGTCTTCCCTGCGTCACCCTGTACCTCACCGTTGTGCCAGTACGCGTCTACGACTCCTTCGGAGCCGCTAATTGTCACCACAAAGGTGTCGTCGAGTGATTCAAGTATCTTCCAGTCGAACTCGATGACGTAGGTCTTCCCCGATTCGAGGGTGACTGCGCTGGATTTTGTACTCGCCTCGATGTAGCTTATGGTTGTCGTGTGGTCCGGGTTGTCGATGACTAGGCTCCCTGTGCCCGTTACTATGTCTTCGGTCTCTTGGCTGACATAGATATGTCTCGTATCGCCTGTGATGGATGAGGGCATAGATGCTGATTCGAAGTCCTCCTCCCATATGGTGGCCGCGGTTGAAGCTAGCTCAATCGGGTCCCCGAGGGGCATACCTAGATAGCCTTTACAGTTTCTATCCTCAACGGCTACTCCTTCCCCGTCTACAGAGAACTCGTCAAACCAAGTAGGAGCGCTTCTGCAATCCCATAGGTCGAACTCGTAGAATCCGTCTCCCAATAGTGCTGAGCCGAGACCAAATCTATGCTGATTTATTTGGCTACTAGTTGCCTCCACCCAATCATGGGGTGGATTTCCTGCGCCTCCTCCCAAAGGCTTCCCATAGAGGGTCAATATATTAATCTGTGGCGACAGCTCGTGCTCCTGAGCGTAGAAGTACTCGCTTATGGATTGGCACCAGGCTGCCTCAGATCGTTCTATGTGTTCGGAGTACCATCCCTCATCCCAGTCCTCGAACTGGTAACCGTTCAGGTACTGCGAGAAGGCTATGTGCGGGGTGCTCCCCTCGTTGCCTATCACTAGTTCTAGGTCGCCTACCTCTTCTCTCAGCATCTCAAGGTAGGAAATGGTTGAGGCGCGGGTCTCCTCACTAACGAGTGCCGGGGTTTCATCCCTCTCCCCGTCATTGTCCATATCAAAGTCTAGGAGCGCCGGGTTGTGGGCGTTACTTACTGCATGATTTATTGTGCCCATGAGGTCATCATAATAAACACCATCCCAGAGACCTGAAGCCATGATTATATCGGTGGTCCATTCGAGCAGGTAATCAGAGTAGGTCTGATCGTCCACGACGGGGCATCCCGGGTAAATGTTGGCGTGATAGAGGGCAGGCCAATACATGTTCTGCACTCTATCGCCGCCGGTTTGGTGGACGTACCACTCCTCGGCCATGTCGTCCATGAAAACGTATTTGAGGTCTATCGTGGCGTCTGGAGATGGCCACCTCTCCGTGCTCTGCCATGGATAACAACGGTAGGGCAGGAGGACTATGTCGGGGTTCTTGTCGCGCATCCTCTTGACGAAGCCTGTGTACTGGCTCTGCACTGCTATGTCCAGCCCTGCTAAGACGTCGTATTGGGAGAGCCGTTCCTCGATTTCGCTTTGGATATAGGCTAATTCTTCCTCGGGTTTATCCGGCATCATTCCCTGACCGGAGTAAGCTAGGGTGAAGGTGTTTCCCATCTGATTGTTGCCTAGTCGGGGGTATGGCAGGTTCATGAGTCTCTGCCATTTCTCAGGCTGATCAAACCTTGGCAGTGGGTCTATGCGGTAGAGTTTGATGTTGTCTACTATGATTGAAGTGTCCTCGGTTGTGAAGAGTCTCAGTTTATAGTTAGGGTTTGAAGTGGTTAATGCGCCTCCAGAGAATGTGCCCTCAGTGGCTTCGTTTGAGAACATGGATTGGCAGCATATTTTCTCTTCAGAGCTTGTGGAGTCCGCTGGCAGGAAGGAGATCTCCATATTCACTTTTTCTGTGCTTGGACTTAGTAGTCTGTAGTCGAATTCGAACACGTAGTAGGTGTTGGGCTCAATCGGCAGGGTCTCGGGATCCGTGAATAGCATCGTGTATGGGTCCATCTTGATGGAGGCGGATCCCTGTATCGCCTCATCGGAGGTTAACTCGACTCCTGTTAGGTCGAGTCCAAGCTCTGGGTGGGTCTCTAGATCGTTGGAGTATATCTCCGTGTAGGTTGCTTCCCATCCGCAGGGGGTACCTTCAGGGATGTCTGGGGTGTCTGGACGTGGGGGTATATTGAGGGTCGCGGGTTGCTCCTCTGTTTCCTCTTCGGTTGGTGTCTCTGTGGGCTCTGTCTCTCCCTCAGAAGGAGTTGAAGAATCATCGGGAACTTCTGGTTCTTCGGGTCGCATTCCAATGTATGCAGCCCCTGCTAACACGAGAACGATGATGAACAAAACTCCAATAGTTTTTATATCCATCTTCAACTAATTACAACTCCATATATTATTTTGTAATAAAGATAAATGGTTTATCCTTAAAATCAAGAAATTTAAGAGTAAATGAATAGATGAAAAAGGACAATATTGTAAGCTGTTGGTAGTCTGGGGGTTTATCTGAGAGTTACGGGGTCTTGAAGCCCGGGGGGTAGGGTGCGTATCTGGGATGTGGTTATTCCCGGGGGGGCTGGGGATAAACTGTATTTTGCGATCCCATTGAAGATTGTAATGCCGGGTTCAAGGTATAGAGGGTGGAGAGGGAAGAACGTACCTTCTATATGGAGCAGGCAAAATAGAGGAAGAGAATTTTCTCTATTCATCTCCATCCATTTTTTAGGAAATTAAATGTGGTCTGGATTAGTTGTTGTGATGCTGGCCATGCTACTTCGTGTCCTGTGTTGGGCATTATCCATAGGTAGCTGTCTGGGATGGATGTGTATAGTTCGACTGGGATATTTACTGGGTAGTATGGGTCTCTGTCGCCGTGTACGATGAGGGTTTTGGTTTTTATTGTGGATAGGTATGGTGGTGTGAAGTTCATGTCAGTGTAGCTGTCCTTGAAGTCGTGGAATTGGTGACGT
>CAZZFH010000083.1:0-8299 GCA_964653295.1 uncultured Candidatus Bathyarchaeia archaeon
CCTCCTGCAGGTTGATGACTCCAGACTTAACATAATGCCCAAGCACACGTGGGAATGTCCCATAATACCTTGGATGGAACTTGCTTTTCCCGAACACTCCATCGGGTGAAATAGCTCTGCCATCGCTCCCAATCATGCCGTTAGGGTCCTGCATTATCCTCTGGACATCCTCCTCACACATCTCGTAAAGGATGATCATGACCTGAGCGTCCTCAGCTATCAACAGATCACACATGGAGTCAAAAGGAGTCTTTTCCTCCTCTTCAGCTATCTCCTGAACCGTTTTTCCCTCGTATTCAGGGGTATTCACGGCGTGGGCTACAAGAAGCCTAGTCCAGTCCTCCATCTCCTCCGTCGGTTCAGCCCGAAGCTTCTCCCTTGTCTCAGGGTCCGCTATACGCTGCAAGAGTTTCTCGGCGCCTCCCTCATGAGCCCATGAAGGTAGGATTGATGCTAACCCTGTGCTAGACGCGATGTACGGATACTGGTCAAAGGTGACATCCAAACCCCGGTCACGGGCATCCTTTATCATCCTGAGCGTTTTCTCGGATTTTCCCCAGTTCCTGCCGCCGCATACCTTGAAGTGGGAAATCTGGGTCTTGACCCCTGTTATCTCACTTATCTTGATGGCTTCCTCCACTGCTTCGATGAGGGTGTCACCCTCGCCCCTGATGTGACTGGTGTATAAACCGTCACGCTCTTTCAGGGTCCGCACCAGCTCGATGATCTCATCAGTCTTCGCGTACAAGTTAGGCGTATAGATCAACCCCGTTGATAACCCCCATGCACCCTCGTCCAGCGACTGGGCTAGAAGCCTCTTCATCTCCTTGTACTCCTCCTTTGTTGGCGATCTATTGTCGTTACCAATGGTGTTCTGCCTGAGGGTTCCATGTCCCACGAGGGGCACGATGTTAAAACTGATGCCTTTGCTGCGTACAAGGTCTAGGTACTCCTTCATGGAGCCCCAACTGAACTCAAAGTCCTCACCAAGCTGGGATTTATCATACTTGTCACGGTACTCCCTAAGTCCCTGATTCATGGGAGCTGCAGAGCTGCCACAGTTACCTATAACCTCGGTGGTGACCCCTTGTCTGATCTTGCTGTGCCCTTCAGGCTCGATGAGTATGGGGTAGTCACTGTGGCTGTGAATATCTATGAATCCAGGAGCTACAATCATACCCTCTGCATCAATGACTCGTCTAGTAGCCGCATCTTCAAGGTTACCAATTGAGATTATCTTGTCACCTTTTATGCCAACATCTGCATGAAACCATGGATTCCCTGAGCCATCCATGATTCTGCCATTCCTAATAATCAAGTCATAAACCAAATAGAGTCAGAGGAACTAACGGAGAACTGGGTTTATAGCTATATGGAACGCATGCGCGGAAATATGGTTACCCCGCTCGATATATTTACACATCTGCTGGATTCAAAGAGATTGATAGGTATTCAGAAAGCATTTTACTGAATTCGAATGACCAGTTCACCAAAACTAGTCTCCCGTGAGAGAAATGGTGGGACCGGCGAGAATTGAACTCACGATCAATATTCTAGAGCAATCGTATAAGCAGCAATCTGTTAGGATTCAGCAGCGTATGTTATGGCTAAGGAAGAAGGGATATCAAATCGATGATTCTATTATGTGTTAATCTTAACTCCATAAGTAATTTCTAAATACGTGCGCTTCGCAACCATTATTCCTTATGTAGGATCATTGTAGCCTTATCAGATGTTAATATCAGGGTGTGTCCGATTATATAGTTAGAATCAACCCTTTATTGTTGAAGTAAATACCAATCCAACTAAGAATGGCTATTAACAGGCTTGCCTGAACCACCACTAACCATAGAGGAGCTGAGATATACCAACTTGGATATTGAGGTATAACAAGCAGAGCAAGTAAGAAACCATGCAATATATATAGTAGAAGGGAATTTTTTCCCCACTCTGATAGAATAGGTATTCTAAATTGATACAAGGCATCAAGTTGGTGAAATAAATAAAAAATGAGACCACTTAATCCCAGAGAAAGTAATACGTAACTAGCTGATGCTTGATGTTTACTAATAGGCACAAGTGTTCCCAGCATTATGCCACTGACCATCATAATAATTAACAATAATGGAAACATCCGTCTACTCTCTTTATCTCTATAAATATCTCCGAGAGATGTAGCCATGATTAACATGGCGCCCCAGCTTAGTACCCCTTGAGGTCCATTATGAGCAGCGTTAATGACCGTATCCATCCAATAATGTTCCAACATATACTGATAACCAGCGAGGATAATTAATCCAATAACCAGCCTAAACTTTGGGTTAATGTTTATGAAAATTAATCCTATCAAACCTGCTGAACCTATTGCCTGAAGAAGTCCCCAATACTCTGTGGAGTCATATATTGAAGCAAAAGACCCTCCTACAGTAATCAAGAGACCTAACCCAACTAGAGCGAGGTTTCGAGAAACAAAATGATTGTAAGTACGCCAAGTTCCATCTCGGGATATTCTACGCTGAAACGATAATCCAAATGTTAGACCAATAGCGAGGATAAAAAGAGGAGCAACCAAATCTATGACTGTAAACCCAATGCCGGGCGCATGTTTGAGCCACATGGGAATCGAGTTTATTCCACTGAAATAATTGGCTAATACCATAAGCAGAATGGCGAACCCACGAAACTGGTCAATCGCGTTAATTCTAGGCGTTTGAACTTTTCCTTGGTTAGACTTTGAATGTTTAGGATTGGGCTTCAAAACATATCCTTAGTAAATAGTATTTGTTCTAACTCAAAAGGGAAACTATCTGAATACAGAATTATGTATTTGATTTAAAAATTGAAATAATCGATTCCACATATGATACTATGGGATCATTATGTATTTTCGTGGACTCGATAAAAGTTACACATTACAATATTGGTATTTTCTCCTGCGAGGTTTAACGAATATAGCTTTTGGCCTCGCTGCAATTATGAATCCTGAATGGATAACTCCACTGATTCTGCAGATTTTTGGCATATGGCTTATTATTAATAATTTGATTCAGATATTCCCTTTTTTCTTAGGTCGAATAACCAAGCGTCTTTGGCTTGAAGTAGTGGGAAGCAGCGTTATTGGGTTATTAGTTGGTTTTATTGCATTAACAAATCAAGGAGTTGCAATAAATTATATTACGTTCTTGGTTGGAATTATCATAATCTTCAGGGCTATACTGGAAATAAGTATTTTAGTAAAGTCTCGAATGAGAGCCATTCATCAGAGATGGCTGCTTGTTTGGGTATCATTTTCAATGGTACTTTCGATAAATGTATTTGCACATCCATTTCAAATGGTTGCCATAGAGAGAGTTTTAGGTCAATTTGCGCTGTGGATAGGCATTAACCATGTTTTAGTTGCTTCACGTAGGAGTCAGACACTCAGAGAAAACACCGAATTAATGCAAGAAAGGATACGGGCAAACAAACCTGTTCCAGTAAAAACAATTGGAGATTACTTATCGTCCACGCCACAAACTACTAGTTCCACTAAGGATTGGAGGCTTATTAAGGCTGGAGAGAAAATTTTATCCTCTAAGTACAAGCGCCCAATATTGGTAGCAGCTCATCCAGATGACCTTGAGGCTTTTGCAGGTGGTTTGGTATTTCTATTAAAAGATGTGCTTTCTGTCATATATTCTGGAGGAGACAAGGGTATTTGGAACCCAAAGTATAGGAATATGGATAAAGAACAGTATATCCAGCTTCGTTTAAAGGAGGCTTCTGATGCGGGGAGACTTCTTGGGGTTAGCGAAATCGTATACATGGGCTATCTTGATCGTGACATAAAATGCACTGAGGAAAGTGTGCAAACTGCATTATCCCTCTTGGAACGATATGACCCAGATTTAGTTATATCATTTGAAAATCATCAAAGTCGCAATATTGACCCTCACCCTGATCATCTAGCGGTGGGAGAGATTACGCGTCGAGCTGTGATGCAGTATAAAAGAAAAGAAAAATTGGATTATCTTGTAATGTCAACTTTATTTCCAAATGTTTTTGTGGATGTAAGCGAGGTGAGGAGAATAAAGTTGACCGCATTAGATGAACACAACACTCAAGATGATTTTAATAAGATAATATTCCCATTTTTGGAGAAATTTATTACTAGACTTTGGGGCGCATATAATGGGGTTGATTTTGCTGAAGGTTATAGAGCGGTTGCACCTCTAAAGAATTAGAGCAATAAAAACCATGTATGGAAAAATCTTAGACGAATTATCGATAAGATTACTTATTATTTAGGATAAATAGATGCATAGTACCTCTTATACAACCTGTATCATCTAGTCCAGCGACATGAAATCTGAAAAAGATTCGCTAGTGAGAAGAATGGTGGGACCGGCGAGAGTTGAACTCGCGGTCTCGCACACCCCAAGCGCGAATCATACCAAGCTAGACCACGGTCCCAGTGCAAAACCATAGAATCACCCACCACACTTTAAATCTTCCCCAAAAACCACCCCAAAAAGAGGGGGAGGGGGGGGGTACCACAGAAAACCCACAAACAATCCTCTTAACCAAAAAACAGCCCCAAAACAACCCAAAACCGATCCCAAATAGTGTAAAAAAGCGTCACAGTAACCGACAAAACAGTGCGCAAAACCCGACAGATAACTACAGATTACATGCTGCAAGTACAGCTTGATAATTCTGCTCAGTCTGCTCCCGCTTATACCGCTTCAAAACACCAAGCAACTCATCTCGTTCAGGCATCGGGTAAACCCGTCCAAGAACCTGAGCAAACTTGTGTTTCATGAAAAGGCTCTGGACAGTACTCGTCAAGTTACTGGGGGGTCTCTCAAAGCTGGCTGACTCAAAATCAATGACCCTTGGACCCTCCTCTGTAACAATATAATGCCGCCTGATTCGAGTCAACTCACCGTGATCCAGTCCAGACTGGTCCAAACGCCACGCCATATCCAGAATAACTCCCACATTGCCCATCACAGCCCCCCGATCCTCAATATTATCCCTGACCCACTCACCAAAATACTGTCCAACGAGAAGCTCCATCACGATAAAATCCTCGCTAAACCCATACAGCCTAGGACCGACACCCCAATTATTAGCGTGAGCAATAAAACCAGCCTCTGATTTCATGCTCTTCCTACCCGTATCAGTACGCCGAGCCTTCAAAGCCACCTCCCTACCCTCAAACATCGCCCGAACCACCACACCAGCATGACCCTTGCCCAGAATAGGCGTACCGAGAATAACATGTGGGCCACCAGTAGCCACTGCCTCGACCCCTAGACTCCTAAGTTGTTCTATTCTTTGCTCTGCTTCTTCCTCATCGTATTGGGGCCAACAAAGAAACGTCCCGATCTTGTGCTCTAAAGCCTCATCAATGGGCTTGTATTCACTCAATCCAGATCGGCCTTCCCTTCAGCCAATCATAGAGATAATCCTCAAAACCATCAAAAAGATAATCCTCTATCTCCTCATTCAACAAGACCCTATGATGCTGCAGTATTCGCACGCTGAGCTTCCTGCTTACACCGATATCTCTACCTCCATCAGCAAGAAGAACCCCCATAAACTCCTTGATCTCAACATGCTCCCTCCTAAGAAGCACATACCAGCGATCCTTGAACAAGTCAGGACCAGTAATGACCCTTGGATTATCCCTGTAAGCCTCGATAAACTGCATCACATTACTCTCCAGATGCGCAGGGGGACCAATATGCTTCACAGCCTCAGGAATAGTGCCTGAGTCAAGCTCATAGACAAAAATATGCCTGGTTTCCTCATTGCTCCAAGCTGTGCTCCTTAGCACCCTGAATCCTTGTTCATCTATCTGTCTCTCTAGGGCTTGCCTCGACTTGTGGATCTGGCCCCAGAGAACATCAGGCATATCAGCATTGCTCTCCTCGATCACCAGAAAAAGTATATCCGTGGGACGAGCGCGTAACTCCTCCACCATGGTCTCCGGGGAGACATCAAGCCTCTCCCGCTTAAAGAAAACCATCCCGGGATTATTGACGAAACCACGCGCAGCCGCTACAAAGAGCCCATAAGAGTCATCTCTCAGGGCAGAAGCCACATTCCTACCACTATCAACAGGGTCTATGAATACCAGAGGGTCATCGAATTTCCTTGGTTCACCATCAGAGAAGCTGAGAACCTCTTTTGCCCCCCACTTGGAAGCCGCCTTAATCAGCTTCCAGAAGCCATCATAATAAACAATGAGAATCTCACAAAGATACCCACTGAAGCCACCGATCTTGATCTCAGCCCCATAAAGATCCAGATTCACAAGGAACTGCTTGAGAAGCCTCACCTCATCCTCAAGCCCCTTAATCCGGTCCATAAGCCACCTCGTATGCAGCGGAGTCCTGTCTGTTGAGCTAAAGATCTTTTCCCCATTGTTTACCCTGAAACATGGCACGATATCTATGCTGTACCCGTTGAGTTTCGTCTTCAAGTAGGGATGCTCAGCATAAGCCTCAGTGAAAACCCAGTCAATCTTATTTCTTACAGCAGTAAGAGCATCTTGAAGCTGCCCACGGTTATCATATTTATCAAGCACAATGAAGATATCCAGATCCTGCTGACCACTAATCCAAGTACCATGAGCCAGACTACCATGAAGCTCAGCCACCCCCTCTATCGCGGAATCCACGAGTACCTGATTGACTTTATTAACAATCTCATCAGCGAAAGCCAGTAACTGGGATTCCTCAGCCATAGTAGGCTTGAGCCCATCAAGGACCTCCTTCTTCAACATATCCCAGTCTGTCATGGCTTCACCGGCGTCTCCATACACAAATACATTCAAATATCTAACTATGACGGCTCTCAGCCAAAATAGTATAAATAGGACCACTGGATGTCAGGAAGCTCTTCTTCAAAACCACCCTATCCACACTTATCACACCGAACTCCTGATCCTCCAACCTTAATAATTCCTCAACAAGCTGATCCTTGTTCTTCCCGCTACGAACCCTGCAAATAGTCAGATGGGGGTGGAACTTTCTCCTCTCCCTCTCAAATCCAAGCTTACTGAGCTTTGCATCCAGATCCTCAAAGACCATGGTAACATCTGAAACCCCATCACTGATCCCAGCCCAGATAGTAGCCGGGCGCCTGAGATTGGGGAAAACACCTACTTCTTCTACTTTATAGTTGAATGGCTCGAATGAAATATCCTTCACCATGTCAGCCACCTCATCTACCTTATGCTGAGGAATCTCATCGAGAAACTTTAAAGTAAGATGAATATTCTCGCTCTCCACTGGCTTCAGGTTCGACCCTGTAGAAGCAAGGGCTTCCTGCACAAGTTTTATCCCCTTTAATACCTCAGGGTTATTGCATTCAATGGCTACGAAACATCTTACCATACAATGAGAATACCCTGACGCCAATATAATACAGATGCAAGGTTAATTCCTAAATAAGAGAACCGCGCATCACATCCATGGATACACTCCCCTTAATCCTTGTACTGGTCTCAGCGATAAGCCATGGACTATGGAACTATCTTGCCAAATCAGGGAAAGACAAGGAATCCTATATGCTTCTACTGAATATTACCAGCTTGATATTATTCATACCAATCTTCTACCTGATACTACCCGAGATATACTTCCCTCTAAGCATCTTACCTTATCTTCTTATCAGCGGAGTAGCCGAGACCCTATACTTCCTCGGACTCGGAAAAGCCTACGAGAAAGGTGATCTGAGCCTAGTCTACCCAGTGGCTCGTTCGAGCCCAGTCTTTGTCAGCCTCGTGGCTTTCGTTTTTCTCGGAGAGAGGATCACTGCTTTTGGGGTTCTGGGGATACTGGTGATATTCTTTGGTGTCTATATCTTGCACTTGAAAGGACTAACCAAACAGGATCTAGCGGGACCACTCATGTACCTGAAGACTGGGAGCAGCAGGTATGCGTTACTTGCAGCACTTGGGACCACGATTTATTCTATATCTGATAAGCTGGGTGTCACAACGGTTGATCCATTGCTCTATTCTTTCTGGCTTGGGTTCTTTGTGACAGGTATGCTCACAATAGCAATAGTATATCGCCGGGGCATCAAGCTGATCCGGGAAGAAGTCAAAGAGGGGCTATTCAGTATCACAATAAGCGGGGTTCTCATGAAAGGCGGATACATGATGGTGTTATACGCCATGAGCCTAGCACAGGTAAGCTATATCTTAGCTCTCCGCCAGATAAGCGTGGTTCTGGGCGCCCTCATGGGTGTTATGTTTCTGGGGGAAAGATACGGTAAGGTTCGGATTATTGGCAGTGTCGTCATC